>JALULU010000071.1 GCA_027040585.1 Acidobacteriota bacterium
TCTACTCCTCTGAATTTACCTTAAATGAGTCAAAAATAACATATCCAGATAAAATCAATACAAAAACCAATCCAAGTATTGCAGTCAAATGTGGAGAACCAAAAAGGTATCTTAAAATATGGTCAGGATTTTTAGGATCTAAAATACCCATTTTAACAAGTATATTATCTATAAAACTTAAACTCTTTTTGTTTACAAAATTACCTGAAGGAATAATTTTCAAAACTGCTCCTAAAATTCCCATAAGTGCAGATCCCGCAATAAATCCCGAGGCAATAAGTGTTCCCTTTTGAAATCTTGCCTGAGATACTTTCTTATTTTTGGAACTTTTTGCAAGTAAATATGCAATAAATCCTCCTAAAACAAGGGGAGTGTTCAATTCCTGAGGTAAATACATTCCAAGTGCAAAGGCAAGCGCTGGAACCCCCACCATATCCATAATAAGTGCCAGTAAAATCCCTATTCCATACAACATCCAGGGAATGTTTGCCTTGGGATCCATCAGTGTAACTATTATATCCTTCATAACATTTGCCTGCGGAGCTGGAACATTTGGATTTGGTATATAACCTTTGCTAATGGGGTCAAAAACAAGAAATCCAAAAGCATTGTTTATTAAAATAATTGCAGCACCTACAAAAATTGCAGCAACAAGGGTTCCCAAAAACTTAAATCTCTCCTGATTAAAGGGGGTTGCCCCGGTCCAATAACCTATTTTTAGATCAGTTATAAAGCCACCAGAAACAGAGAGTGCAGTACACACAACAGACCCTATTACAAGTGCTGTAAACATACCACTATTTCCATGAAGCCCTGCCTTAACAAGTATCACTGAACCTAAAATAAGGGTAACAAGTGTCATGCCACTCACAGGGTTTGTCCCAACAATTGCAATAGCCCTTGCCGCCACTGTGGTAAATAGGAAACTTATAAAAAAAGCTATCAAAAGCCCAAGCAATGCATAGTCCATTCTATTGGTGATTGTAAAAAAGAAGGCAAGAAGAATTATAAGAGTTGCGACCAAAATAACTATTAAAATATACATGGGAATATCTTTAGCCGTTCTCTCCACATCCTTTGTCTCTTTTCCCTTTTTGAAAATTCCTTTAAATCCCACTGAAAAGGAGCTCACTATTATTTTTGAATTTTTTAAAATTCCAAGAATCCCGGCAGCAGCAATTCCACCAATTCCCACCATTCTGACATAGTTATTGAATATAAAATCTGGTGTCATTGTGCTCGCAACTGCCCCATGCAAAGACATTGTATAGCCAAAAAATGGAACAAGGACAAACCATGCTATAAAACTACCACCACAAATGATTGCAGCATATCTAAGTCCAACTATATAGCCAAGGCCAACAAAAAAGGCTGTGGTCTCCATTTTAAAAATCATTTTTGTTTTATCAGTAAAATGTTGAAAAGCTTTACCAAGGGCATTTGTTGTAAAGGAAGTGTTCCAGAATTTAAAGGTATCACTTATAAAATCATACAATCCACCTAAAAGCATCGCCTTAATCAAAATCTGTGCCTGTTTTCCTGCCTTTTCTCCAGTAACTAAAATTTCAGTCGTTGCAGTGGCTTCTGGAAAGGGAAGTAGTCCATGCTGATCAGCTACAAAATATTTTCTAAGCGGTATTAGAAAAACTATTCCAAGTACTCCACCCAAAAAGGAGGCAAGAACAACTGTTATATAACTTGGGTCTAACTTTAACATATATAGTGCAGGAAGAGTAAAAATTGCCCCTGCAACCACAACCCCAGAACATGCTCCAATACTTTGAATTATGACATTTTCAAGGATTGTATTATTTCTCTTAAACATTTTTCCAATCCCAACAGCAAGAATTGCTATTGGTATTGCAGCCTCAAAAACCTGTCCCGCCTTAAGTCCACTGTAAGCGGTGGCAAAAGTAAAAATTGCGGCCATAAAAATACCTATCAATACACTTCTTGTTGTAACCTCATACGGGTGTTCCTCCGCTGGTATAAAGGGGATATATTTCTCTCCTTCTTTTAACGGACGATATGCATTTTCAGGTAATCCTCTATTTTTTTGTTGACCCATTTAAGCCTCCAAAGTGCTATGAAGAAAAATTATATAGGATAGAGAAAACTTAAAAAAGTATTTTTTCTAAAGGATTAAAGAAATGGTGGGAAATTAAAGGGGACAAGTTTGCCCCCTTTAAAAATTATTTTTTATTTGAACCTTTTTTAGAGGAATTATTTTTTTTAGCAGGTCTCTGCTTTTCTCCTAACATCTTTTTTACTTCCCCAGGAGAAAGCTTTTTAACCTTAATAACTTTTCCATTTGAAGTACTAACTGTTTTAAAGCCCTTTTCCTGAGACTTCGTAGCTGCTTTATTTTCTTTTACTGGTTTTTGAGTTGCAGTTTTATTTACCACCTTTTTTGTGGTTTTAGTTTCTCCCATACCTGCTACAACTGACTCCCCTTTCGTCTTCTTGCTCATCATTATTGCAAGCCCCAATGAAGTAAACATAAAAATAACGGCACTAACTGAAGTTACTCGAGTAAGCATATTTCCCTTTGTGTGTCTTCCCATAGAAGTTTGGGAACTCATTCCACCAAAGGCACTGGCAAGGTCTGCACTACTTCCAGATTGAAGTAGAATTATAATCATAAGTATGAAACTTACAATAAGATGAATTATCAAAACAAGTGTAACCATTTTTTAAATCTCCTTATCAAACTTAACAATTTTTGAGAAATCCTGTGGTGAAAGGCTTGCTCCACCAACAAGGACGCCATCAATAAAATGTTTAGCCATTAAACTTGCTATATTGCCGGGTTTAACGCTGCCACCATATAATACAATTAAATCCTCCTCCTTAACCAGATAGGTATCACATAAAAAGTTCTTAATAAACATGTGAACACTATTGGCATCTTCAGGAGTAGCAGTCTTGCCCGTTCCTATAGCCCACACAGGCTCATAGGCGACGATGATATTCAAAATATCCTCTTTTGTCAAGGATTTTAAACCGCCAGTCAGTTGTTTTCTAACCACATCCTCAACATGCCCCATTTCCCTTTCTTCCAATTTCTCACCTACACATAAAATTGGCGTTAATCGCTTTTGAAGGGCTTTTTTTATTTTTTTGTTTATAAGTTCATCTCCCTCACCAAATATGTGTCTTCTTTCTGAATGTCCTAAAATTACAAATTTACACCCAGCATCAAGCAACATATCTGGAGAAATTTCACCGGTGAAAGCCCCTTTATCCTCATAAAACATATTTTGTCCACCAAGAAAGATATTACTACCTTCAACAATTTTAAAAGCATCCCTCAAGGACGTAAAGGGAGGAGCAATCATAATGGTTCTATCATCTATTTCTGAAATTAAGTTTTTCAACTCTTTGAGGGTTTCAACTGTCTCAGTAGCAGTTTTATGCATTTTCCAGTTTCCTGCTATAAAAGGTTTTTTATACATATTTTTCTCCTCTTATAATCTCATTCAACATCATCTAAAACTTCAATTGCCGGCAAAGTTTTACCAGATAAAAGTTCTAAAGATGCACCACCACCTGTTGAAATATGTGTTATTTTATCAGCCACACCTGCCTTATGAACTGCAGACACACTGTCTCCGCCACCTACAATTGTAATGGCATCTAAAGTTGCAATCTTTTTAGCAACACTAACTGTACCTTTAGAAAATTTATCCATCTCAAAAACTCCCATAGGCCCATTCCAAACCACCGTTTTACATTTTGAAAGTTCCTTTTCAAATAATTTAATTGTCTTATCTCCAATATCAAGAGCCATCCAGCCTTCTGGAGGATTATGGTCAATTTCAACTATTTTAACATTTCCATCTTCACTAAACTTAGAGCTAAAAACATTGTCAACGGGCAGTAAAATCAAAATGTTTTCCTTCTTAGCTTTCTCTAATATTTCAAGTGCTAAATTTAGCTTATCTTCCTCTACTTTTGAAGTGCCTACATTTTTTCCAAGAGCCTTTAAAAAAGTATATGCCATTGCACCACCAATGATGAGTTTATCAACCTTTTTAAGCAGATTTTCAATAACCTCTATCTTATCTGAGACCTTTGCACCGCCAAGTATCGCACAAAAAGGTCTTTCGGGATTTTGAAGTGTTCCTACTAAATATTTGAGTTCCTTTTCAACTAAAAAACCACAACCCTTTTCTTTTACATAATTTGTAATTCCCACCATTGATGCATGAGCCCTATGGGAAGTCCCAAAGGCGTCGTTTATGTATACTTCACAGTAAGATGCTAACTTTTTTGAAAACTCAGGGTCATTTTTCTTTTCTTCCTTGTGAAACCTCAAATTTTCAAGAAGGAAAGTATCGCCTTTCTTTCCATTTTTAATGCTTTCCTCAACACTGCCCCCCACACAGTCAGGAAGAAATTTCACATCTCTCCCAAGCAATTTAGACAATTCCATAGAGACAGGTTTTAAACTGAGCTCAGGAACAACTTTTCCCTTTGGCCTCCCAAGGTGCGAAGCAAGAATTAAAATACAATTCCTTTCAAGGGCATATTTTATAGTGGGCAAGGCAGAAACTATTCTTGTGTTATCAGCAACTTTGCCATCTTTAAGTGGAACATTAAAATCAACTCTTATAAAGACCCTTTTCCCCTCTATATTAATATCCCTTATGGTCTTTTTTCGCATGTCTCCTCCTACTTTGACATGACAAATTTTACAAGGTCAACAACCCTATTTGAATAGCCCCATTCATTGTCATACCAGGATAAGACTTTTGCAAGATTTCCACCTAAAACCTTTGTATACTCGGCATCAAAAATTGAACTGTGACTATTACCTATAAAATCAGAGGAAACAAGTGGCACTTCTGAATAGCCAAGTATTCCCTTCAAATAGGTTTCTGAAGCTTCTTTCATTGCCATGTTTATCTCTTCTGCCGTAGTATTCTTTTTCAAAGTAACAACAAGGTCCACAATTGATGCGTCTGGCGTTGGTACCCTCATTGCCATTCCCTCAAATCTACCTTTAAGCTCCGGAATAACTAAAGCCACAGCCTTCGCTGCACCAGTGGTTGTTGGTATAATATTCTGTGCAGCGGCTCTTGCCCTTCTCAAATCCTTATGAGGAAGGTCAAGTAACCTCTGGTCGTTTGTGTAGGAATGCACAGTTGTCATTAAACCATATTCTATACCAAATTTATCAAATAAAACCTTTGCCACAGGTGCAAGGCAATTGGTTGTACAGGATGCATTAGAAATTATGTGATGTTTTGCTGGATCATATACATTCTCATTAACACCTAAAACAATGGTAACATCTGGATCAGTTGCAGGTGCAGAAATTATAACTTTTTTAACGCCGTCCCTATAGTGTTTTATAGCATCTTCTCTTTTTCTAAACCTTCCTGTGGATTCTATCACAACATCTACTTGATGGTCTCCCCATGGAATTTGAGCAGGGTCTTTTATTGCATAAACCCTTATAAATTTTCCATCTACAATAATTCCTTCCTCATTATATGAGACCTCTCCTGGAAAATGTCTCATAACTGAATCATATTTTAATAAATGTGCCAAAGTTTTAGGATCTGTCAGGTCATTTATCGCAACAAATTCAAAATCTGGATTGTTGTGAGCAGCCCTAAACACAATCCTGCCTATCCTTCCAAAACCATTAATTCCTATCCTTATAGCCATAAGAAACCTCCTTATAAACTTTTTGTTAAAGTGTAAAAATATCAATTATTTAAATTTATTTCAAGGAATAAAAAATAATAAAATAATCAAATACTTAGTGGTTGAATTAAAAAAATTTAATTTGAAAAAAGATATACTAAATTGAAGTAAATTAAATTAGTTTTTTTATTTACAGTCAAAATTATATTTTATTCACACAAATGGTACCCCCTTATTTTTTACTTTTTAAATCAACTAAATGAAACTATAATTTTATATTAAATGATTCTTAAGGAGTTTTAAATATGAAAATTGCCATAGGAAGTGACCATGCTGGCTTTGGACTTAAAGAATCCATAAAAATGGAATTTAAAAAAGATTCTTCACTTGAGTTTGTAGATGTTGGAACTTCTTCAATTGAATCGGTTGACTATCCAGATTATGCAGAAAAAGTTGTGGAAAAGATTAGAAATAATGAAGTAGAAAGGGGAATACTTATTTGCGGCACAGGAATAGGGATGTCAATAACTGCAAACAAGTTTAAAGGAATAAGGGCAACCCTCTGTTTTAACGAAGAACTTGCAAGCTTAAGCAGAAAACACAACAATTCAAACCTCTTAGTACTTCCCGGTAGGTTTATGGAAGTCAGCAGAGCAGTGAGGATGATAAAAATCTGGCAAAAGACACTTTTTGAAGGTGGAAGACACGAAAGAAGATTAAAGAAAATAGAAGATATAGAAAAAAAAGAAGTGGAATAGCTATTCCACTTCTATCTTTTTCCCCATTAAATATAGGTAAGGAGGTTTTCTATAAAAATCCTTTATCCTTTCCAATATTCTTTCTTCAATTGTCTTTTTGCTAAACAAAATTTCTTCCGAAGTCTCAATATTATTCATAAGAATATCAAAAAGGGTTTTCTTTTTAGGATAAAACACAACTGTTATTTTTTTATTTTGTAAACCCGCTTCTTGTCTTACCAGCTTAATTGCACTATTTAATCCACCCAATTCATCAACTAATCCATTTTTAAGGGCGTCTTCACCACTCCATACTCTACCTCTTCCAATACTGTCAATTTCATTAAATGTTTTATTTCTTCCTATGGCTACTTTGTTTACAAAAACTTTATAGAAATTTTCACTTCCCTCCCTGAATTTTTCCCATTCTTCCTTAGTCATAGCTCTGTTTACTGTCGGAAAATCAGCCCATTTTCCCTTTTTAATAACTTCGACATTTATTCCAAGTTTTTTGTATAAATTTTCAAGATTAAAAATTATGGATATAACGCCAATAGAACCTGTTATAGTAAGTGGATCTGCCACTATTTTTCTACAGGCAACAGAAACATAATACCCACCTGAAGCAGCAACATCTGACATGGAAGCAACCACAGGCTTAATTTTGTTTATTTCCCTGATTTCATTCCACATTAAATCAGATGCTATTGCTGAGCCACCTGGACTGTTTATCCTTAAAACCATTCCTTTAATAGACCTATTTTTCTTTATCTTTTTAAAGATACTTATCATTTCGTCTGAACCTACTACTTTTCCTATCAATGGGTCATATCCACCTTTGCCATACCCTATCCCTCCATTTAAAACCACAACTGCTATTTTATTTCGTGAAAATTGAAACGGAATAGTTTTTAGATAATCTTTCCCACTCACCTTCGAGAGACTCTTAACATGCAAAACTTTTTTTACTTTTCCAAAAAAACCTTCTTCATAACAAAAGCCATCAATCAATTTATCCTTGAGTGCTTCATTCGGAAGAAAAACACCTTTTTCAATAATAGATTCCACATCCCCTTTTTTTATTTTTCTGAAATGGGAGACATCACTTACAAATCTATCATAAATTTCATTTAAAAGTGTTGTAAGTTGTTCTCTATCGGCATCAGACATTGATGTCCTTTTAAAAATATCACCTGCACTTTTATATTTTCCAATGTGCACTACTTCAGCCTCTATCCCAAGTTTTGAAAGTAAATCTTTAAAATAAACTCCACCAACTCTAAACCCATTTACCTCCAAATACCCAGACTCAGGCATAAATATTTTATCCGAAGGAAGCGCTAACCAATAACCTCTTTCAGGAGAAATGTCTATAAAAGAATATATAAACTTTCCACTCTTCTTAAAATCGCTTAAAAGTTTAATTATTTCTTCTATTTTTCCAAATCCAAGTACAGGATTTGATATTTCAAGACACAACCCTTTTATTTTTTTGTCATTCTTTGCGTGTTTTAAAATTTTAAAAATATCTGTATAAGAAAGTACCTTTGGCTTTATAAAATCAGATATGCTTTTCTGTTCAGAGTATTCAGGAATTTCACCAGAAAGTTTCAGAACAAGAACAGAATTTCCTTTCACAACTGGAACAGGATTTAAGTTAGATTTAATTGAAAAGAAGAGTATTAATGTAAAGACAATAAAAATTAAAAAAATTATCACCCCTATGAGGCATCCCTTATTTTTTCCATTTGCCATTTTTGACTCCTAAATTTTTATTCAAAAAATAGAGATACGAAAATTTATTTTAAATGTTTTTAAAAAAAGTTTAAAAGTTTTTTGTAAAATTATATAAAATAGGGTTTAATTTTTATTAAATGTAAAAAAAGGGGTGAATATGATTTTACCTGTGAAAATCTATGGAAACGAGATATTACGTAAAAAGGCTGAAAAAATAACAGATTTCAATGAAGAGCTGGAAAAGCTTGCAAAAAATATGGCAGAAACCATGTATAAAGCTCCTGGAATAGGACTTGCTGCTCCTCAAGTTGGAGTTAGTAAAAGATTATTTGTAGCCGACATATCTACACAGGAAAAGAAAGATAAACTCTATATCTTAGTAAATCCAGAAATCATTGAATTTTCTGAAGACAAAGATAAAATGGAAGAAGGTTGCTTGAGCATTCCAAATGTATATGAAAATGTTATAAGACCAATAGGCATAAAAATTAAGGCTCAAAATTTAAAAGGGGAAGATTTTACCTTAACAGTTGAAGGACTTCTTGCAAGGTGTTTTCAACATGAGCTTGACCATTTAAATGGAATACTGTTTGTAGATAGAGTATCAGGCTTTAAAAAGAGTATTTTAAAAAGTAAATTAAAGAAAAACTTTGGTGTAGTATATTAAAAATGGAGGGGTAATGCTAAAAAAGAGAAATATCGTAATTTCTGTGCTAAGTTCCTTTATAATTCTCTATATTTTAGTGGGGAGTTTTCTTTTTAAGGTTAAAGCTTCTGAGAAAAAAACCTATGAGGCATTAAAAACTTTCCAGAGGGTATACCAAATAGCAATAGATGAATATGTTGATCCTGTCAATCCAAATAAATTAATAATGGGTTCTTTAAAGGGCTTACTTGAATCTGTAGATGGATATAGTGCATATTTCACAGAAAAAGAATATGAATTTATTTTAAACAAGAAAAACAAACCAGGAAATGTTGGAATAATTATCTCTCCACATATGGGCTACTACAAAATAATGGCAATCATTCCAGATTCACCGGCGTCAAAATCGGGATTGCTGGTTGGAGATACAATTGCTGAAATAAATAATAAAGGAATTTCTGAAAATGACTATCTATATGCAAAATCAATTTTAAAGGGAGATGTTGGAACAAAAATAAAAATAGGAGTTCAAAGGGGAAGTGATGAAGACGATTTGTTTGAAGTAAACTTAACACGGGCCATAGTAAAACCAAAAATAGTTTCCTCTAAGATTTTAAATGGAAACATTGGATACCTTAAAATATACGCAATTCTGCCAAATAGTAAAAATATTATCAAAAAGGAATTGTTAAAATTAAAACAAAAAGGTATTAATAAGTTGATCATTGATTTAAGAGAATCTTATGGAAATGGCTACAATGACGCAGTTTCCATATCCAATTGGTTCTTAAAAAAGGGAACAATAACATTCCTTAAAGGTAAAAGTTTTGCTGAAAAGAAATTTACTGCAACACCTGATACACTTTTTGATGGTAAAGTGGTTACTATCATAAACAGTACAACATGGCAGGCACCAGAGATCCTTGCCGCTTCACTTAAGGAAAATAAAAGGGCTGAGGTTATTGGATTTAAAACTTTTGGAGGGGCGTCAATACAAAAATTTTTCCCTGCCGATGCTGGAAATCATATATACCTTACTTACGGGGTTTACTGTGCGCCAGATGGAAAATCAATAGTTTCAAAAAAGTATAGAAATTCTGGTATCAGGCCAAATTTAAAATATCCTCCTGAAGAATTTGCAATGGATCTATACAGTAAATATATTTTAGGAAAGGGGGAAGTAGCTGTAAAATATTACAAAGAATATAAAAAGAAGGTTTATGAAAAGCAACTTCAAAAAGCTATAGAAATTTTGTCTTCAACTAAACAAAAAAAGGCAGCATAAAGGCATTTTTATGATTGAAAATTTTAATGGATATATTGACAAAGAAAGTGACGAGTACAATCTTCTCCTTGAAATCTCAAAAAAACCTCTTCCAGCACATATTGCCATCATTATGGATGGTAATGGAAGGTGGGCTAAAAAAAGGGGGCTTGAAAGGTTTGAGGGGCACAAGGCTGGCATTAAATCTGTAAGAGATGTGGTTGAAACCTCAGCAAGGCTTGGTATTAAATTTTTATCACTATACGCCTTTTCAGTTGAAAATTGGAAAAGGCCCAAAAAGGAAATAATGCAACTTATGGGACTTTTGAAAAAATATATAAAAGAAGAACTACCCACATTAAAGAAAAATAATATAAGATTTAAAGCAGTGGGAAGAATTTCTGAACTTGATGTCTCTGTTAGAAAATTGATATCACATGCAGAATCTCAGACAGCTAAAAATAGTGGATTGCATCTAAATATTGCCTTAAATTATGGTGGAAGAGTTGAAATAGTTGATACATTTAAAAAGATTTTAAACACCTACGGAAAAGATTTGAAAGTAGACGATATAGATGAAGAATTGATAAGCAAAAATTTGTATATGAAAGATACTCCTGACCCAGATCTTTTAATTAGAACCAGTGGTGAACTGAGAATTAGTAATTTTTTCATATGGGAAATTGCCTATACTGAACTTTACTTTACCAAGGTTTTATGGCCCGATTTTAATCGTAAAGAACTTTTTTCAGCAATAAAGGATTTCCAAAACCGCCAGAGACGATTTGGAGGAATTTAGCCTTTTATGTTAAAGAGAGTTATTTCAGCATTCGTTTTAATACCTATAGTTATCTTCTTTATATTTTTTCTTCCCAAAACATATTTTATAGCTGTATCACTTTTAATTGGATTAACCGCATTTTGTGAAACAGTATATATGGTTGATAACAAATTTAAAAACATAAACAAACTTCTAATCATCCTTCTATCAATTGTATCAACTTTAATATTTTTTCTCATATTTATAAACAATACTCATCTGTTAACTTCTTATATCATATCTCTATTATTTTTCATTTTTACTATTTTTATTTTTCATTTTTTCTCGAGAAGGGAAATGGAAAATATTTTTTGGTCAACGATGCCTTCCATCCTGTTATATTTCTATATTATTCTATTCTTTTCCTTCGCCATACTCATAAGATTTGATTTGACTCCCAGAAAAGGTGGATATTTAGTATTATTATGGCTTGTAATAAACTGGGCTGGAGATAGTTTTGCATATTTTGGAGGAAAACTCTTTGGTGCCCACAAATTATCTCCCAAATTAAGTCCTAAAAAAACAATTGAGGGAACAGTTTCTGGCATTTTAGGTGGAATATTTGCTGGAATTCTCATTCAAATATTATTTTTAAACAATTTAAATATGTGGTTTATAATATTGATTTCTCTATTAACTCAAATCTCTGGTCAAATGGGAGATCTATTTGAATCACTTATTAAAAGATTTTTTGGGGTTAAAGATAGTTCTAATCTAATACCCGGACATGGGGGAATGTTTGATAGAATTGATTCTTTAATTTTAAGCGCACCTATTTTTTACTACTTTTTTAAATTTTTAAGGTTTTAATTTACTATGAAAAATATTGTTATTTTAGGTTCAACAGGTTCAATAGGAAAAAATGCACTTGAAATTGTAAGACGATTTCCCGATGAATTTAATATAGTAGGGCTTTCTGCAAATAAGAATATTGAACTTCTTTTAAAACAAATTGAAGAATTTAAACCTCAATTTATTTGTATTACATCAAAAAATGGTTATGAAAATTTCAAAAAAGAAGTGGATTACAAAAAATTGGGTGTGGAACTTCTATATGGAGAAAAAGGGCTTGTTGAGCTTGCAACACTTGAAACTGCAGATATTATTCTTATTGCTGTTGTTGGCTTTTCTGGTTTTAGGCCAACCTATGAAGCGCTAAAAAAAGATAAAGTTGTGGCACTTGCAAATAAAGAATCTTTAGTTGCAGGTGGTGAATTAATTTCCAGAATAAATAGTGGAAAAATAATTCCAGTTGACAGTGAACATAGCGCAATATTTCAATGTTTAAGGGGAGAAAGCATAAATGAAGTTGAGAAACTCATACTAACTGCGTCTGGAGGAGCCTTTTTCAGGAAAGACATAAATGAGTTTAAAAATATAACAGTCGAAGAAGCTTTAAAACACCCAAATTGGAGTATGGGAGCAAAGATAACCATTGACTCTTCAACAATGATGAACAAAGGGCTTGAAGTCATTGAAGCTCATTATCTATTTAACTTACCACCTGAAAAAATCAAAGTTGTAATACATCCTCAATCAATTGTTCACTCAATGGTAGAATTTATAGATGGATCAATTATTGCTCAAATGGGAATAACAGATATGAAATTACCCATAGGATTTGCACTTTTTTATCCTAAAAGACAAAATCTCAAAAATGATAATCTCAATCTTTTAAAAATTTCTCCACTTGAATTTTTTCCACCGGATTTTAAGAAATTTCCATGTTTAAAACTTGCTTTTGATGTATTAAAAAATGATAAATCCGGTACAATAGTATTAAACAGTGCAAACGAAGTCGCAGTTGATAGTTTCATTAAAAGAGAAATAAACTTCACACAAATACCCATTGTAATAGAGAAAACATTAAACAAAGTTAAACTATTTAAAATTAAAAGTGTGGAAGATATCTTAGCTGTACATAAAAAATCGACAGACACAGCCAGGAAAGTGGTAAAAGAGTTGAGAGGTAAGTAGTTTTATGTTTTTAAATATACTCATTAATACAATATCCTTCATCGTGGTAATTGGAATAATGATTTTCATACACGAAGGGGGGCATTTTTTAGCAGCAAAATTTTTTAAAGTAAGGGTGGAAGTATTTTCCCTTGGATTTGGAAAAAGATTGTGGGGCTTTAAAAGGGGAGATACAGACTATAAGATAAGTCTTATACCACTTGGTGGATATGTCAAACTTGCAGGGGAACAATTTGAAGATGGGTTGACTGGAAATGAATATGAATTTCTTTCAAAACCCAGATATCAAAGAATTCTTATCTTTCTCGCCGGTCCCTTTATGAATATAATTTTTGCAATTTTACTCGTGTTCCTCAATTTTTATTCCGGTGTTGAAAAACCGGTTTTTTTCACAAAACCAGCAGTGGCTGGATATATTGCAAAAAAATCTCCAGCTGAAAAGGCAGGGGTAAAACTTTATGATGAAATCCTGAAAATGGGCGATAAAACAATAAAAAACTGGGAAGATTTTTTAGTTGAATCATTCTATTATTCAAAGGAAAAGGTAAATTTAACCATCTTAAGGTCACAAAAAAAACTTACCCTTCCAATAAAACTCAGGGAAAGCCTTAAGGGGGCATCCGATATAAGTGGAATTTATCCGCTCTTTTATACATATGTCACTGGAGTTTTAAAAAACTCCCCGGCGGAAAGGGCAGGAATAAAAAAAGGGGATGTATTTTTGTGGGCAAAGTTAAACGGGAAAATTTATAAGGGGCAATATTTAGTTACAGAAGTTATTTTTAAAAACCCCGGCAAAAAGATTCTCTTTGGTATTAAAAGAGGAAATAAAATTTTACTAAAAGAAATTATTCCAGAACCCAGAAAAGAAGATAAAACCAAGGGTATGCTTGGTTTTACATTTAACATTAAATACATCACAGAAAAATACTCCCCAAAAAGGGCATTTTTAAAATCTATTGAAAAAAACTACATTTATGCAATTATAACCTACAGAATTTTTACAAAAGTAATCGAAGGAAAACTGTCCATAAAGCAATTTTCAGGTCCCATTGAAATAGCTAAGGCTTCAGGAGAGGCAGTAAAAAGTAAAAGTATAAAGATCATCTTTGAGTTTATGGCACTTATCAGTTTAAGCCTTGGTCTTTTAAATTTGCTTCCTTTCCCACTTTTAGATGGAGGAATGATTTTTTTACTTATAATTGAATCAATTATGAGAAAAGATATACCAATCAAATTAAAGGAAAAAATTTTACAACTCGGTTTCTGGCTATTAATAACCTTTATGTTAGTGGTAATATATTTCGACCTGGTAAAAACACTTGGTAAATGATAAATAGAAAGATAAGAAAAAAAGTAAAAATAGGAAATGTGGAAATTGGTGGTGGGTTGCCAATAAAGGTGCAATCTATGACAAGCACCAAAACAAAAGATTATAGAGCCACCATTTCACAAATAAAAAGGCTTGAAGATGCGGGATGTGAGATAATAAGGGTCTCCGTCCCAGATGAAGAAAGTGCAAAGGCAATTGGTAAAATAAAATCAAAAATTTCAATTCCCCTTGTGGCTGATAT
>JALULU010000072.1 GCA_027040585.1 Acidobacteriota bacterium
TAAAGTAACACTCCCAATTATTATTTTCCCTGCCATCGTCCCAAGTTTCTCTTTTGCCATTAAATACTTTTTCGGTTTGTAACGGCACAGGGAAAACACCATCTTCGTTGGCAAGAATATCTTCTTTTCGCATTTTGCCACCGTAAACCAGCTCGTATTCCTTTTGCTTGGTAGGGAAAAGTTTGTATTTATAATCTTCCGGTATGTTTTCACCTTTTTTCAGGCGATCAATCAAATCTTCAATTTCGTATTGTGATAATTGCAGTTTTCTCATTTTTATCAGTCCTCTTATTTTTTTAATTTATTCAGAATATCAACCGCTTTCATATCAAATTTAGAAAAAGCAAACCATTTTTTCCCAAGGTCTTTAAGACTTGCTCCGAAATGATAAATTTCTTTTTCGTCAATAATCAGAAAACGGTCGTGAGCCGATGTAAATTTTTTAATGGTTATAGGTTTATATTGCTTATTGTATTTTTCCAAATCCAATTTAAGTTGTTTAGAAAAATTTTTTGTAAAAATGGTTACTTCTATGTTTTGATTTTTACTAAACAGGGTTAAAACACTTTCATCCACATAATTATCAATCAAAACAATAGATTTATTAGCAGATTTTATAAGATTTGAAACAAAAACATAAGCGTCAAATATTCTTCCGTCAAAGAAAATACCTTGTTTAGGCTTTAACTCTTTATTCTCAATAGCTTTAAAAACTTTTTCGAAATTTTCATCGTGTTCTAATAGCTTTTGTTCGATATAGTTAAATTTTTGAAATATAGATGCATTTTCTACTAAAAATTTTCGCATTTTTGCAAAAGCCCTAAAAATAGCAATATTTACATCTACTGCTATTTTACTTTTTAAAACCGACGAAAGCATCGCAACGCCTTGTTCTGTAAAAGCATAAGGCTTGGCGCCGCCAAGATGTTTTTTAGAAGGTATCACATTTTGTGATACCAAAAAATCAATTTCATTTTCATTCAATTCAAACATAAAATCATTCGGAAATCTATCAATATTTCTTCTCACTGCCTGTTTTAATGCTCTTGTTTCTACTTGATACAGCTCTGCTAAATCTCTATCCAACAATACTTGTTGACTGCGTAGAATAAAAATTTTATGCTGTATATTTTGTTCATTTACAGTTAATTTATTCATTATATCAGTCCGTTTTCGTTGAAACTAAAATAATCATTTTTTGTTACTATTATATGGTCGATAACATCTATTCCAAGTAATTTACCTGCCTCAATTAATTTCTCCGTAATTTTTTTATCTTGTTCTGATGGTTCAACATCTCCTTCCGGATGATTGTGTACAAAAATAATTCCTGCTGCTCTATCGGTTAAAGCATCTGCAAAAATTTCTCTGGGATGAACAATACTGTAATTTATCGTTCCTTTGAAAACAATTCTTTTTTCAATTACATTTGAAGCCCCCGAAAGCGTTATTGTAATAAAATGCTCTTGTTTTTTATTTCTTATTTCGTCAACAAGTCGTAAAATATCATCTGTATTTTTTATTTTTCTTTCGGGCTTTATCAAATATCGTTTTGCTAATTCAAAAGATGCTAAAATTTGTCCTGCTCTTGCTTTACCAACTCCTTGAATTTGTTCTAATTTTTCAAGAGTTAAATTTTCTCTTTCTTTTTCAATCAGTTTCAAAATATCATTTGCCAATGCTACAACATCCTTTCCTTTAATTCCTTTACCTAAAATTACCATTAATAGTTCTCTGCTTGTAAGTGCTTCAACTCCTTTTTTAGCCAATTTTTCTCTGGTCTTATCGTTTTTTGGTATTTCAGATATTTTTTTCATTTGTTAATTTTTATTTTAACATTGGCTTGTGTAAATTTCAAATGTATCGTTTGTATATACGAAAACTTTGTAAAATTAATAAAAAATCATCGGGGTCAGACCTCAACAGAAAATTCAAAAATCTTTGGGGTCAGACCTGTAGATTAAAATGTGGGGTCAAATTTGTGGGGACAAAATTTATGGGGTCAGACCTCGACATTATTTTGTAGATTAAAATGTGGGGTCAAATTTGTGGGGACAAAATATCGGGGACAGACCTTGACGTTATTTGACTTCGACCAGATCTATGCCGCTATTGATCGCAGGAGAATAGCAGTTAGGTGTAGCCCAATATTACTTTTTAAAATCCTTTGATAACATTAATGAAGCTGACGATGCACTTAAACGACCAATACTTTTTATTTGTTTTGCTATTTCAAAACCATCCTTTCTATAAGTCTCAAGCATTTCTGACAATGAACTTAACCTTTCAGTAGACAAAACCATTTTTAAGGCAGTACCTTTAAAATAATGCTTTAATTGAGAATGTTTTTTCCCTCTTTCATTTAATAAAATGCCATGATCTCCACTACAGATAAAAAATTCTCCACCATTTCTACAAAGTCGACTGGTCATATATAATCCAAAGCCAGAATTTCGCCAGGGATCTTTTTTATTGACTCTTCTTCTCTTAAAAACCTTACCAGAAATGCCAGGTAGTAATGCTTGCTGAATTGCATCCGAATGAGAAGTAATTTTTAGAAAAGGATTGCCAGATAATGATTTTTTAATTCCCTTTCCTGAATCTAATATGGCAATCTCAGCTTTTTGATATTTAGGCCAATATTGAGCACAATACCAAAGGTCAGATGAGTCACTATGTTCTAAAATATTTCTTAAAATTTCTCTTAACGAATAAATAACCGTTTCAACTAAATTGCCATCTTCTTGTTGGGTTAATCTTTCGGCCAATTCTTTAGATCTTTTTTCTATAATCTGCTGTTCAGGTTCCATGTTATCACGAGCTTCTTTTTTAATATCCGATAAATTCCATGAAGTTACTGGAAGATATGTGTTACTTCCAAAGGCTTCACCAGGCTCCTTTCCGTAATCAATCTGAAATGCCTTGAAAAATCCCATATGGGCTGCATATTCTTTATCTTGATAATTCTTGCACCAAATACACCCATTGTTATTTATAGCAGAATAATCACGTAAAATTTTTGCCACATATAACATTGAGAATGGTTCTATGCGTCCCATCTGGGCAAAATCAACTACAACTTTATGTGATTTTGATGCAAGAAACACTTTATCGCAAAAATCCAATACTGCATCTAAAGACGGATTGTTAGGAAAATATATCGTTGTTTCCATAATAATTTAATCAGCCCAACAACAGGTCATACCTGACACAATAAAAAGCTACAAAATTTTGATTAGGTAAAACCGATTTGTTATCCATTTTTAAATAATTTTGTTTGCTCAATGTGCGCCTTAATTCTATCTTCTGCTAATTTTACATATTCAGAGTTATTATCATATCCAACGTAGTTACGTCCTGTTTTTATAGCAGCAAGACAAGTAGTTCCACTACCAACAAACGGATCAAGTACTACATCATCTTTAAAAGAATATAGTTGTGTCAATCTATATGGTAATTCCTCAGGAAAGGGAGCAGGATGTCCAATCTTTTTAGCCGACACAGCAGGAAATGTCCACACACTTTTAGTTAACTCAAGGAATTCTTCTTTCTTGATAGTGTTTTTTCTATTTCCTCTTTTCCTTGAAAAAGTCCCTTTACAAAAAACTAAAATATATTCATGAATATCTCTCAAAACCGGATTGGAAGCAGACAGCCAACTACCCCAAGCAGTTGATGGACTTGCGCTTGAAGCTTTATTCCAGATTATTTCACCTCTCATTAAATAGCCTATCTCTAACATGCCTTGAATGATATAACTATGTAAAGGAATATAAGGTTTTCTGCCCAAATTTGCAATATTAATACAGGCTCTCCCTCCTGGGACCAGTACTCTGTAAGTTTCTTTCCAGACCCTATTTAAAAAATCTAAATACTCATCTAATGACAAATCCTTATCATATTCTTTTGCAACATTATAAGGTGGTGACGTGATCATTAAATGAACACTATTATCTGGTAGCTCAGACATAGATTCACTTGACTTGC
>JALULU010000073.1 GCA_027040585.1 Acidobacteriota bacterium
AATCGGAATACCTTCCCTTTCTTTTTCTTCTTCATCAAAGGAGTCCACCATAATTGTTTTATCAAGCACTGTTTCAGATGAATCTTTACTCTCTTCAGAATCTACATCTGTTCTATTTGTTATGGACTTTTGAATTGAAGATTTAACTACTTTGAGCAATTGTTCGGTCTCAAATGGTTTGACTAAAACCCCATCATAACCAGAACTTTCAGCTTCATTTTCATCAAAAGGCTCAAATGTTCCAACCATTAAGATCACAGGGATATAAGATATTGAAGGATCTCCCTTTACAAAGCTACATACCTCATATCCAGTTTTGCGGGGCATAAATATATCAGCTAAAACCACATCTGGTTTTATCTCTTTGATTTTCTCAATTGCATCCGACCCATTTGAAACCGTATAAATCTCTATATCTTCTTCTTTTAATGCAAGAGAGACCAATCTATGAATTGTAACACTATCATCTGCAACTAAAACTTTAAAGGCCATTAATGCCTCCCAATAATTTTTCTCATTTATAATTTAACCACATTGAAAAGAATATTACAACTATTTATTTTTCAATCCTTCTGTTTTAACTTCCCACGGTTTCGGTTTATGGTGAAAAATACCAAAAAAACCTTTAAAAGGTCTTACCAAAAAGTTTGGTTCTTTTTCTTTCATCTTAAAATATTTCAAATTCTGTTTTGCAAGTTTTTCGTCCACAGGAGGTATAGGTTTCTCAAGTTTATTTAAACTATCTTTTGCATCTTTGAAAAAAGGTGAAAAGGGATAACCTCGTACAAGTTCAGCGTAGTAAATTGCGCTGTCGTTAAACCTTCTTATCTTCTCAAGAGATCTTGCTAAATAGAATAGGGCTTCATCCCTGTAAAAAAATGTTTTATATTTTTTAACACATTCCATAAATCTATACGCTGCAGCCTTGTACTTTTTCCTTTTATAGTAAAATTTTCCCTTTTCAAAGTCACTCTTTGCAAGTATGTTATCAACATACATAAGCCTTATTTTCATGTCCTTTATCAATGGAGAATCCGGAAATTCTTTAAAAAATTCATCAAGTGCTTTTTTTGCCTTCTTGGTATAGGTTAAATCTCTTGTTGGTCCTCTCATTAACTTCATGTTTATATCCACTATATAAGCCTGAGCATCATCTGTATACTGAGAGGTTGGAAAGAAAATTTTAAAATCTTTAAAGCCATTTTCTGCAAGTAATAAATTATCTATTCCACCTTCTTTATAATATGAAAGAGGAATGTAAAATTTGGCATTTTCAAGATATGGGGAATCATCATATGTATTTATAAGTGTCTGAAAAGTAAGCCTCGCTTTTTCATAATCACCCTTTTTAAAAAAATCCATTGCAGTATGAAAAAGCTGCTTATCAGGAATCTTTGCATTTTGTGCCAATTTAGCTTTATTCCCGCCCCCACAGGAAATTAAAAAAAGCAATAACATTAATAATCCTAAAAATTTCTTCACTTATCACTCCCTCCTTAATTTAAAATTTATCAGTAAATTTACTTAATTTCAAAAAATTTTTTTTCACATCTCCTTTAAAAATACTACTTCCTGCAACACAAATGTCAACACCATTTTCAAATAGTTTATAAATGTTATATTCATTTACTCCGCCATCAATTTCGATTAGAAAATCCATATTTTCCCTTTTTCTCATTTCATTCAATTTTTTAACCTTATCAAAAACATATGGAATAAATTTCTGACCACCAAATCCAGGATTTACAGACATTAGAAGTACAAAATCAATCAATGGAAGAATATTCTCTAACTCTAATATAGGAGTTGCAGGATTTAAAACTATACCACACAAGACACCTTTAGATTTAATATAATTTATTAATCTATCTTTGTGATAACCAACCTCTTGATGAAAAGAAAGCATATCAACACCAGCATCTATAAACTTTTCAGCAAAAAACTCAGGGCTTTCAACCATAAGGTGTGCGTCTAAAATCATATCTGTATATTTTCTTATACTTTTTACCACAGGAATACCAAATGAAATATTGGGAACAAAATGTCCGTCCATTATATCAAGGTGTAAAGTTTTACAACCCAATCCACTAAGAACAGAAATATCCTTTTCAAGATTCCAGAAATCAGCGGATAAAATAGACGGGGATATATATTTTTTCCCTTTTATTATCTGCTTATTACTAAAGAAATTGGATTTTTCCATTCTATTTTCACCCCCTTTTCAGGATATTGCGCCACTACTATACCAGAAGGATGTGAAAAATCCAGTTCAAAATCAAGTGGTTTTAGCAAAAATCCATTCTTTTTGAGAAAATAAACTACATCCTTATAAGGTAATCCAACAAGATCTGGCATAATATACTCTTTTTCACTTTTAGGCATATTTACAAGAATATCCACAAATGGGACTTCAACATTTTTAGTCATAGGAGGTGGATATTGATCCACCACAAGGTTCCTTTCAGAATCCAGACAATGGGCAAAAGAGACATGCCTTAAATAAAGGCCATTCTCTTCAAGAATATTTTTAGCCTCAAAAAATGTAAACCCAATCAACTTGGGTATCATAATTTTTCTGGCGCCTTCACTTACAATAACCTTAACACTTTTTTCCTTTTTAATTTTAAAATCAGGGTAAGGATACTGCTTAATTATTGTTCCTTTTTCATAAAGATCACTAAATTTTTCTCCAATAATTTTTAATTTAATCCCTAATTTACCCAATTCGATTCTTGCAGATTTAACATCTTTTCCTTCAATCCGAGGCACAACTACTTCATTTCCACCTAAAATTATCTTCATTGTGATAAAAGTACTGAAAAAAAGAAGTAAAAAAGGAATTAGAAGAAGTATAAAAAACCTTATTATCCTAACAAACTTTATCTCTGGAAATTTCACCATTTAATACATCACCTTAAATCTTTCAGTGTATTCAGGAACCCTTACAAGTAAATCTTCAGGAAATTCTTTTTTTTCCAGATTTACACCATTATCTTCTTCAAAAGCATTTACGAACTTTTCAACAATATCCTTATAACTTACATCTTTTTTAATATGCTCAAGAATAGAAGTAAAACTGCTTTCAATTATACCTTTTTTTATTTTCATTGCTCCAGCATGTAAATCTACAGATAAATCATAGACTATTGAACCATGCTGCAAAAAAGAATTTTTAAGCCTTCTCTGAGCACTACCAATAATCTTTCTTTCATCTACGACAATTTCATATTCCGATGTAGAAGCAAAACAGGGGAGGTCAATTCCAGAATCTAAATCACTTAAAGTCTTATCATTAGGTTGAGTAACTATCTCTGCTGAAATACCCAGGTCATTGAGCCCTTTACATAAAAAATTTGCAATTTTTTCATATGCTTTTATAAGAGTATCACCAAACTGCTCAAAATCATTTGAAACAACACTATATGTTACCTCCAAATGATGTAAAACAGCTTTCCCACCGGTAGGCCTTCTAACAATATCTATCCCATTCTCTCTACAAAATTCAACATCAGCAGATTTATCCACTTCTTGATTTCTACCAATACTAAGAGTAGGTACTATCCATCTATAAAATCTTAAATAGGTTATCTTATCATCTTTTAGAGATTCAACAGATTTAAGAAGCAAAGTATCCCTCGCCATGTTCTCAATGCCGCTTAACGCACTATCATTTATAAAATAAAATTTTCTTCCCATAACTACACCAATTATTATAGATTATCCCACAAAGCACCAAGTGCTATTGACCTTAATTTGGTATCCGGTGTGTCAGACCTCGATAAAAGTACAATAGGAACTTTTGCACCAACAACAATTCCACCAACTTTTGCATTAGCAAGATATATTAAAGATTTCACAGCAATATTACAGGCTGAAATATCTGGAAAAAGAAATACATCAACATCTCCAGAAACTTTACTCTCATAACCTTTTATTTCTGCAGCCTTTCTACTAAGTGCTATATCCATAGCAATAGG
>JALULU010000074.1 GCA_027040585.1 Acidobacteriota bacterium
TAACTTATCTGCAGGTGAAAAATTTTTAAAGGAGATTTTCATTTTTATACCACTCTACAGTTTCACTAAAAGCCTTTTCTACATCATACTCACATTTAAAAGCAAAATCTTTTTTAGCCTCAGTAGAATCACATATCCAATACTTCTGAATAATTTCTTTTGCCTTGTCAAAATCAAAAATATCTCTTTTACCAATTAATTTTGTAAAGATTCCATTAAAAAATCCACTCACTAAAACAAAAAAATGGGGAATTTTTATGTAGACCGGTTTCTTTCCTAAAATTTTTGCAGCTATTTGCCCAAGTTCTTTCCATGTAAAAAATTTTTCATATGAAAGGCAATAACTCTTCCCCCGCGTATTTTCACTTAAAGCAGCGTCTACAATTCCATTTGCAAGATCTTTCACATATATAATGGATGCCAATTTCTCATTAAACCCAATTAAAGGGACAATACCATTATTTACACTTTTAAAAAATTTATAAACATCCATATCCAGAGGACCAAAAACTGCAGGAGGCCTTATTATAGTAAAAAGATTCTTTGCTAAAATTTCTCTTACTATTTTTTCAGATTCAATTTTACTTTTACCATAAGTTGAAACTGGCCCCATAAATTCCATTCTATCAATACTTTTTGAAGGTCCAATTGCAGCAAGGGAGCTAATATGAACAAATCTCTCAAAATTTTCAGGTTTTAAAGATACAATCTCAACTAATTTTTTTGTTCCATTTACGTTTGTTTCAAAAAATTCTGATTTTTTTAAAGCCTTAGTCAAAGCTGCAAGGTGGAAAATATACGATGAGGAATATATAGCATCTTTAAATTTTTCTACATCAAAAATTGTTCCTTCTAAAATGTTTATTTTATCACTTGAAAAACGCTTTTCTGCTTTATTCCTATCTCTTACTAAAAGATTTAAAAAAAAATCCCTTTTTAAAAGTTCCTTTATAAGATGTGTACCAACAAATCCTGTCCCACCAGTTACAAAAGCAGTTCTCTTCATATCAATTTATACTTTTTCCCCAGCTTCACCATTGAATCTACAAGCTTTGCAGCATGGTCTTCATTGTGTATTGCCATACAACTTATCCTTATCATATTATTTTCTGCGGCAGGCATAAAAATGGGATTTGTATAAATATTTTCTTTTTCAAGGAGATCTATAAAAAATTTACAAAGAATAACTTCATCTTCTATTACAACAGGAATAATTGGAGTGATCCCATCATACACTTCAAAATTTGCCCTTTTTAGTTCTTTCCTTATTAAATCACTAATCTTTAAAAGATTGTCTTTCCTTTCAGGTTCTTTTTTTATAATCTCAAGTGCTTTTCTCGCAGCTGCAACTGAAGGTGCAGGCATACTGGCTGAATATATAAAAGGCATAGAATTGTGTTTTACGTATTCAACTACATCTCTGGTAGATGCTATAAATCCACCCGTTGATGCAAAAGATTTACTAAATGTACCCATTATAATATCAACCTTATCCAGGGCATTATGATATTCTGAGGCCCCAACACCCTTTTCCCCTAAAACGCCTAATCCATGTGCCTCATCTACATAAAGCCTGGAATTATACTTTTTACAAAGTTCTGCTAATTTATCAACAGGTGCAATATCACCTTCCATGCTAAATACACCATCTACAACAACAATTTTAGGTTCTTCCTCTAATTTTGAAAGTATAGCCTCTAAATCCTCCATATTATTATGTCTAAACCTTTTTATCTCACCAAATGAAGAATAAGTACCATTTACAATACTTGCATGTACATTTTTATCTAAAATACCATATTCTTTTCTTATTATTATTGAAGAAAGGCTTCCATTAGTCATAAAACCAGTGCTAAATATTAATGTAGCTTCTTTTTCAACAAACTCCGCTAACTCGTTCTCAAGGGCAATATGTATGTCAAGGGTTCCATTCAACATTCTGGATCCACTATTACCCGTTCCATATTTCCTGATAGCTTCAATGGCAGATTCTTTCACTCTGGGGTCAACAGTAAGTCCAAGATAATTGTTAGAACCAAACATCAGGACTTTTTTACCATCCATTATAACATAGGGAGAATTTTCAGTTTCAACTCCCATAAACTCCTTAAAATATGGATAAAGCCCCATTTCTTTAAATTCAGATGGTTTTTTAAAACTATAACATTTTTGAAAAATATCCACTTTTTTTTCTAATTTTTGAGACATATTCCTCCTCTATTTTTTATTATTTTTAAACAAAATTTTAACCAAAAAATATATGGCCAAAATTAAGATAAAACCAATTAGTGAATATTTATTATACCTTTTCATAAACCCAATTAAAACTTTCCAGTTTTCTCCGAGTTTATAACCAATATATATTAAAAAAAAGTTCCAAAAGCCACAACTAATTGTAGCATAAATAAAAACTTTTTTGGGCTTTAATTTTGAAATACCTGCAAAAATAGAGATTACACTTCTTGCCCCAGATAGAAATCTATTTAAAAGAATTACTCCATAACCATATTTTTCAAACCACAATTCCACTTTTCTTATTGAAGAACCATAGTTTCTAAAAAATTTTTTCTCGAGTATAGAAGTTCCGTATACAAAGGAAAGAAAAAAAAGAGTCATAAATCCCATAATGCTTCCAAGTGTGGTAACAAAGAAAGCAAAGAAAATATTTAGTTTACCTATCCCTACTAAATAGGCCCCAATTACAACCACAGTATCACCAGGAATTGGTGGAAAAATATTTTCCATATATGAACTTACAAAAAGCAAAAGATAAACTACTAAAGGGGATAGATGAACCATCCACCTTAAAGCTGAATCCATAAACTAACTCCAGAGCACCAGATTCATAGAGAGTGGATTGTAAACAAGTTGATTATAAGGATGAACCATAAAGGTTATACCAATAAGACCTGTTTTAGTACAAAGAATTTCATCTGAAAATTCCCATAAATCATCTTCTAACTTTCTGTAAACATTCAATTTTTTTATATTTCTATCAGTGATATCTCCTTCAGGGGTTAAAGGGCCATAATAAATATTAACATTGACATCTTCAGCACTTAAACCTGACAATTTTACTATTGCAGAAACCTTTATTTTATCGCCAGCAACAACTTCCCCATTTCCATCTACATTGGTTTCTATTATTTTAATCATATTCCATTTTTCTAAAATGGTTTTTTTCCATTTATAGAGTTCCTTTGAATTTTTAAAATTATTAACGGATAATTCATCCCATGCCTTAGCTGCTTTTATATAAAATTTTTCAATGTAATTTTCAATCATCCTATGGGTGTTAAAAAATGGAATTAATGTCTTCATTGCAACTTTCATCTTTTTAATCCAACCTCTCGGAAGAGCATCTACTCCTCTCTTATAAAAAAGTGGAACTATTTCATTCTCCAAAAGATAATAAAGCATTTTACTTTCAACATTGTCCTGATATTCAAGGTCTCTGTATTCTTCACCACTACCAATAGCCCAACCATTCTCTCCATTATATCCCTCATCCCACCATCCATCTAAAATACTCAAGTTAAGCCCACCATTAGGAGAAACTTTCATGCCGCTCGTTCCACACGCCTCAAGAGGTCTTCTGGGTGTGTTAAGCCACAAATCAACACCCTGTACAAGATATCTTGCCACATTCATATCGTAATCTTCCAAAAATACCACATTATTTCTAAACTCATCTTGTCGTATTAAGTGAACAATATTTTTAATTATCTCCTTTGCAGGATAATCCTGTGGATGAGCTTTCCCGGCTATAATTATTTGAACAGGCTTTCCCGGATTTTTTAATATTTTAAGCAGCCTTTCAGGGTCTTTAAAAAGTAAATATGCTCTCTTGTAAGTAGCAACCCTTCTTGCAAAACCTATGGTAAGGGCTTCCGGATTTAAAACCTCTTCTGCTCTTTCAATTTCCTTTCTCGGGGCACCTTTCTTAACCAGTTGTTCTCTCAATCTCTTTC
>JALULU010000075.1 GCA_027040585.1 Acidobacteriota bacterium
ATGGTTGGTTATCCACAGGGGATATTGCAAAAATAGATGAGGAGGGATTTATTTTTATAGTTGATAGGAAAAAGGAGTTGATAGTTACTGCAGGTGGTAAAAATATAGCACCTCAGCCCATTGAGAATCTTTTAAAATTAGACAAATACATCTCTCAAGCATATATTTATGGTGATAGAAAGCCATATCTTGTTGGTCTTGTAGTCCCAAATTTTGAAAGACTAATAGAATGGGCTAAAGAAAACAAAATAAATTTCTTTGATATGGAAGATCTGGTACATAACTCTAAAGTTATTAAACTGTATGGAGAAAGGATAAAACTTGTAAATGATAAATTGCCACGTTATGAAACATTAAAAAAATTCAGAGTTCTCTGCAAACCATTTTCCATAGAAACCGGTGAACTTACACCCACCCTGAAAATAAAGAGAAGAGTTATTTATAAAAAGTATAAAGATTTTATAGAGTGCTTATATTATGAATGTGAAGATGACAAATATGTGGGTATTGTACCTTTTGATAAAAAAGAAAATAAGAAAAATTAATGTATAAATATGGAGGTTCTAATGCAAGATTTTAAGAAAATAGCAGTAATTGGAGCGGGTGTTATGGGTTCAACCATAGCTGCCCATCTTGCTAATGCCGGTATGGATGTTCTACTTTTAGACATTGTTCCCAATGAACTTACTGAGGATGAAAAAAAAGCTGGGCTAACACTTGATGACAAAAAAGTTAGAAATCGATTTTCACAAACTGGGCTCGATAGAGCAATTAAATCTAAACCAGCGGCATTCTATTTAAAGGAGTATGCAAGACTCATTGAAACAGGAAATTTAGAGGATGACATCTCAAAAATTAAAGATTGTGATTGGGTTATTGAAGTTGTTGTTGAAAATATGGACATCAAAAAGAAACTGTTTACAGAAAAGATTATACCAAATTACACACCTGGCACAATTGTAAGTACAAATACCAGTGGACTTTCAGTAAATGAGATGGCTGAAGTCATGCCGGACGAAATGAGAAAGCACTTTTTAGTTACACACTTCTTTAATCCGCCAAGATATATGAGGTTGCTTGAAATAGTTCCAACCAAATGGACACTCTCAGAAGTAGTTGAAAAGGTAGCTAATTTTTCAAAACAAAGACTTGGAAAAGGCATTGTCTATGCAAAAGATACACCAAACTTTGTGGCAAATAGAATTGGTGTTTTTTCCATTTTTAACTGTTTTAAAATAATGACAGAAATGGATATGACAATCGAAGAGGTTGATGCTGTTGCTGGGCCACCTACAGCACGCCCAAAAAGTGCAGCTTTTAGAACATGTGATTTAGTGGGAATTGACACATTGGTTCACGTTGGAAAGAATTCTTATGAACTATTAAAAAACGATGAAAGCAGAGAAATCTTTAAAATACCTGATTTTGTTCAGAAGTTAGTTGATGAAAAACATCTTGGGAACAAAACCGGTATTGGTTTTTATAAAAAGGAAAAAGAAAACGGAAAAAAAATAATTTATTATTATGATTATAAAACTGGCGAATATGTGAAGGGTACAAGACCTAAATTTGCCTCAGTTGAATCTGTTAAAATGATTGATGACCCTGCGAAGAGGATTAAGACCTTAATATCAAATAAAGATAAAGCCGCCCTATTTGCATGGAGAAATTTAAGAGACACCCTTATTTATTCCTATAGAAGAATTCCTGAAATAGCTGATGACATTGTAAATATTGATAATGGTATGAAGTGGGGATTTAACTGGGAATTGGGACCATTTGAAATTTTTGATGCTATTGGTGTTAAACATTTTTGCAAAAGATGTGAAGAGGAAAATGTGGAATTACCAGAAGGGCTTAAAGAAGTTGAAAAGTTTTATAAGTTTGAAAATGGTAAAAAATACTACTGGGATATTGTGGGAAAAGAATATAAAGAAGTACCTATGGATAAAACTGTTATAGACATTCAAATACTCAAGCACCAAAATAGAGAAGTTGAGAAAAATGGTGATGCTTCTATAATTGATATGGGAGACGGCATATTCCTGATTGAATTTCACTCCAAAATGAATTCAGTTGGCGGTGGAGTACTCACAATGGTTAACAAAGCCATAGACCGTGCAGAAAGAGAAGGTATAGGTCTTGTTATTGGCAATCAAGGAAAAACATTTTCTGCAGGTGCAAATTTAATGCTCCTTGCAACAGCAATAGCTGAAGGTGCATGGGATGATATCAACCTCATGGTAAAACAATTTCAAAAAACATCAATGAGGATAAAATATTCAAAGATACCGGTTGTGGCAGCGCCCTTTCATATGGTTTTAGGTGGAGGATGTGAGTTTTGCTTACATGCAGATGCAATAAACGCCCTTGCTGAAACCTATATGGGCCTTGTTGAAATGGGTGTGGGATTAATTCCTGCAGGAGGCGGTACAAAAGAACTTTGTTTAAGGGCAATTGAAATGGCCAAGCTCTATAACACTGATGTACAACCTTTTATTGTCAAATATTTTATGAATATTGGAACTGCAAAGGTATCAATGTCTGCCGCTGAATTATATGGAATGGGATATATGAGACACGGTGATTCAATTACAATGAATCCAGATAATCTACTCTATGATGCTAAACAAAAAGCACTTGCCCTTGCAAGAAACTACAGACCAGATAAACCAAAAGTCAACCTGAAAGCTCCGGGAAGAGACATTGCAGCAACAATTAAGAGTCAGCTCTTTAATATGAAACATGGTAAATTTGTAACAGAATATGAAGAGTATATGGGACAGATTTTAGCAGAGGTTATAACGGGGGGAGATGTTCCTGCTGGTACACTTATTACAGAAGAATACATACTTGATCTGGAAAGAGAAGCTTTTCTCAAACTTTGCGGACAAAAAAAGACACTTGAACGTATACAACATATGCTACTTAAGGGAAAACCCCTTAGAAATTAATTAGGAGGAAAAAATGAAAACAGCATATATATTAGAATCTGTGAGAACTCCAGTTTGTAAGGCTAAACGTGGAAAATTGGCCACAGTTAGGCCTGATGATCTTGCAGCAATAGCAATTAAAGGCCTTGTGGAAAGAGTTGGCCTTGATCCGAAAGAGATTGATGACATAATCCTTGGTTGTGCAATGCCAGAGGGAGAACAGGGTATGAATGTGGCAAGGGTCGCTGGATTTAAGGCAGGAATACCATATGAAGTACCTGGTATGACAATAAATAGATTTTGTTCCTCTGGGCTTCAGGCAATATCTCTTGCAGCTGAGAGAATAATGGCAGGATGGTCCCACTGTATAATTGCAGGGGGTACTGAAAGCATGACAATGGTTCCAATGGGGGGAAACAAGTTTAGCGCAAATCCAGATTTAGTAAAAGATTATCCAGAAGCATATACATCAATGGGAATTACCGCAGAAATTGTAGCGGAGAGATTTAATATAAGTAGAGAAGATCAAGATATGTTTGCACTTAAAAGCCATCAAAAGGCAGCAGCAGCAATTAAAGAGGGGAAGCACAAAGAAGAAGTAATACCAGTAGAAGTTGAAAGAGTAAGTTTCAATGAAAAAGGAAAAGTTGTAAGAACTAAAGAAATTGTGGATACCGATGATGGTGTGAGATTTGATACAAATTTGGAAGCTCTCTCCAGATTAAAACCAGCCTTTAAATTGGGTGGAACAGTTACTGCAGGAAACTCATCCCAGATGAGTGACGGAGCAGCAGTATCTTTAGTTGTCTCAGAAGAATTTTTAAAGAAAATTGGAAAGGATCCAATGGCAAGACTCGTTGGATATGCCGTTAGAGGTGTTCCACCTGAAATAATGGGAATAGGACCAACGGCAGCAGTTCCCGCAGTTTTAAAACTTACAGGGATGTCCCTATCAGATATTGGATTAATTGAATTAAACGAAGCATTTGCTGCGCAATCACTATATTGTATAAGAAAACTTGAATTAGATGAGTCTATAGTTAATGTGAATGGTGGGGCAATAGCACTTGGGCATCCACTTGGATGTACGGGAGCCAAATTAACTGCCAACATTCTCCATGAAATGAAGAGAAGAAATGTACGCTATGGTATGGTTACCATGTGTATAGGTGAAGGAATGGGGGCAGCAGGAATTTTTGAAAAAATGTAATATTGGAGGTGATAAATGAGTGAAAATTTACCAAAAGGTGGTGAGTTTCTTATCAGTGAAACAAAACCTGAAGATGTGTTTACTCCTGAAGATTTTTCAGATGAGCAAAAAGACATTGCTAACATGACAGAAGATTTTGTAATGAATGAGGTAGTACCAAGAATTGAAGAAATAGACGAGCAAAAATTTGATGTCACAATTTCCCTTTTAAAGCAATGTGGTGAACTTGGTCTTCTCTCAATGGATGCTCCTGAGGAATATGAAGGGTTAGAATTTGACAAAGCCACAGTTATGCTTGTAATGGAAAAAATGGGACCCGGTGGATCCTTTTCTGTAGCTTATGCTGCTCACACGGGACTTGGAACACTGCCACTTATTTACTATGGAACTAAAGAACAAAAAGACAAATACCTGAAAAAAATAATAACTGGTGAATGGATATCTGGGTATGCCCTTACAGAGCCTGGTGCTGGAACAGATGCTCTTAATATTAAAACTAATGCGACACTTAGTGAAGATGGAAAATACTATATTTTAAATGGAACAAAACAGTTTATTACAAATGCAGGTTTTGCAGATATTTTCTTTGTTTTTGCTAAAGTTGATAGAAAAGATTTTGCTGCATTTATAGTAGAAAAAAACTTTGAAGGGCTTTCCCTTGGTCCAGAAGAAAAAAAGATGGGGATTAAAGGGTCATCTACTCGCCAGTTAATTCTTGACAATGTCAAAGTACCTGTTGAGAATGTCTTAGGAGAAATAGGAAAAGGACATAAAATTGCCTTTAATATCTTAAATGTCGGACGTTTTAAACTTGGTGCTGCTGTCACAGGTGCAGGAAAATATGCTTTTTCTGAAGCACTTAAATATGCAAATCAGAGGCAACAGTTTAATACACCTATAGCAAAATTTGGGGCACTTAAGGAAAAATTTGCTGACATGGTAAGTGAACTTTACGCTGCTGAATCAGTGGTTTATAGACTTGCAGGTCTTTTGGACAAGAAAATCGAAACAATACCAAAGGATGCCCCTGATTACTACACCTTACACAATAAAGGTATTGAAGAGTATGCAATTGAGTGTTCAATTTCAAAGGTATTTTGTTCAGAAGTGCTTGGAAGGGTTGTGGATGAAGTTATCCAGAGTTATGGTGGATATGGATTTATAGCAGAATATCCAGCTGAAAGATTTTACAGGGATGAAAGAATCAACAGAATTTTTGAAGGCACAAATGAAATAAACCGTTACCTTATTCCGGGAATGCTTCTAAGAAGGGCAATGAAGGGTGAACTTCCACTTACAAAGAAAGCAATGGAAGCACTTCAAGCTCTTATGACTCCTTCTTTTGATGAAATAGATGACTCCATTCCATTTGCAAAGGAAAAATTACTACTTAAAAATCTTAAAACTCTATTTTTGATTGTTGCAGGTTCAGCAGTTCAAAAGTTTATGGATAAGATTAAATATGAAGAAGAAATACTATTACAACTTGCTGACATGATTATAAACATCTTTGCACTTGAAAGTGGGATGCTTAGAGCCGAAAAGATGCTTTCAAAGGTAAAAGATGAAAAGAAAACACTACTGAATGATGTTGTCAAATCAATTGCTTTTATGGTAAGTGAAAGATGTGGAACAGCAGGTAGAAAAGTTGCACATTACATAGAAGAGGGTGACAACCTCACAATGCTACTAAGTGGTATAAGAAGATTTACCAAATATGATGCAACTGGTCTACTTGAATCAAGAAGGAGACTCGCTGATAAAGCATCAGAAGAGGAAAAATATTTCTTTTAATTAAATTTTTTTCAGTAGGGTAATATCTTTTAGATATTACCCTTTTTTATTTTAAAAATATGAAACAATTTACATTACCAACACCTTATCCCGTAGGAGATGTTCATTTTTATTTAGAGACAATCGAAGGAGTGAATATACTCTTTGACTGTGGCCCCCCGACAAAAGAGGCTGAAGAATTTTTTAGCAAAAACTTTCCGTCGAAAAAGATAAAATATGTAATCTTTACACATATTCACCAGGATCACTTTGGTATGGCAAAATGGTTTTCTGAAAATACAGATGCAACACTTTTAGTTCCAAAATTAGATGTTATAAAGCTTGAAAGTGATATTCCAAGGTTAAAATTTATAACTGAGTATCTTGAATTTGAAGGTTTTTTAAAAGAAGAAGTGAAAAAGATAGTTGATATTATGGCAATTTTTAGAAAACAGATAAAAACTCCAAAGCGATTTAAAATAATGGAAGAGGAACTTGAAAAAACTGGACTTCCAATTAAAGCAATAGATTGCCCCGGTCATTCTGAAACTGACTATGTTTACTTAATAAATGGCTATGCAATATGTGGAGATGTAGTATTACCAGGGATTTTTCAAACACCACTCCTTGACCTGGACTTTAACACATTAAAGGGAAAATATGACAACTACAAAAACTACTGTGAAACTGTGAAAAAGATTTCAAAACTTTTAGATTACAAATTCTTACCGGGTCATAATAACGTTGTACATAGCCCACTTGATGTGGTAAAGGAATATGTACTAAAAATTTTAATTAGAAGTAAAACAATACTACAACTTGGAGTTAATAAAAGTACAAGAGATATTTTACTAACTATGGATCCAAAAGCTTTAGAAAATCCATTTACTGCTTATGTAAAAATATCAAATATTGTCTTTTTCAAAACTTTTCTAAAAAATCCAGATCTTTTAAAAAACACATTAAAGGAAATAGGTATTTTCAAAGATATTGAAAAGGAATGGAATAAATCATTAAAATAATTTTTTATTTTAATAACAATTTAAGTGTTAGATACACTTTTTAAAACCTTTAGAAACTTATCCACAACAATTTTTTCTGAAAAATTGTTCTCCACAAAGGTCATTCCATCTTTAATAAATTTTTCTCTAAGCACTTCATCTTCAAAAAGTTTTAAAATCCCACTTACAAAACAATCCACATCATCGTACCTGCATAAAATACCATGCCCACTTACCACCTCCTTTAATCCGCCACTATCTGAAGAAACCACAGGTACTCCATAAAAAAATGCATCAAGTACTGAACTTCCAAGCCCTTCACTTTTAGAGACCATAAGAAAAACATCAAAAATCGAATAGAAATCCTCAACATCTTCAACATACCCAAAAACTTTATAATTCTTTTCAAGTTTTAATTTTTTCATTTCTCTTTCAAATTCACTTCTCAATTTTCCATCGCCAAAGTGAAATATTACAAAATCATCCCTCCTTTTTAAAAGTTCCCCACAGATTTTAAGTAAAATAAAAGGATTTTTCTCCTCTGTAAAAGCAGAAATAACACCTATTATTTTCCTGTTTTCAAAACTTTTTTTGTATTTCTCTACCCTATTTACATTTAAATTTTTCTTTAAAACAAAAGATGGAATTACAACTACATTTTTTAATCCATCTTCATTCAAGGTTTCCTTAATGGAATTTGATATTGCTACAATTAAATCAGTTTTTTTGTATTTAAATTTCATGGAAAATTTTGAAGGTTTAAAATTCACCCTTCTGGTGTAAATAACCTTTGTGCCTGAAAAAATTTTGTAAAGTATTGCAATATCATGGGCCTTTGAAGTAAATGGAACTAAACAATCATAGTTCTTACCAATTTTAATGAGCTTAAAAAAAAGTGATAATCTACCTTTAAAGTGAACAAAATTTAATCCCATATTTTTAGATTTTTCAATTAGAGGTGAGTTAAAGGGCGCTAAAACATCAACATCTATATTATTTTTAATCAATCCCCTTGCAAGATATAGGGTTTGCCTCTCTCCACCTCTAAAACCCTTTTCTGTATTAATCAAAGCTATTTTCATTTATTTTTAAGCGGTGGTTGTCCCGTGGACTGTAAAACTGCCATCCATAACTCCCCTTCACTATCAAGCATCTTTCTCTTTTTTATTACTTCTTTTATGGGAACATGTAAAAATTGATTGTTTAAATAACTTACAACCATCCCAGTTTTTCCAGCCATACCAGCATGAACTGCCATCTGTGCTAAATATCCACATAGTATATGATCACTACTATTTGCTGGAATGCTTCTAATATAATAGCTTGGGTCAATATATTTAATAGTAACTGGGAAATTTTCCTTTTTAAACTCTTCTTCTATTTTTTCCTTTAAAAATTTTCCTATATCTCCTAATTTTGGATTTTCATGAGAATTGGGATTTATCTTTACATTGAAAAATTTTTGCCCGGCACCTTCAGCAACAACAATGACAGCATGTCTTCTCTGCGTTAATCTCTCTTTTAAAGCGGCAAGAAGCCCATGTTCTCCATATAAATCAAAATCTATTTCAGGCACAAGACAGAAATTTACATCCTTCAGAGACAAAGTTGCGGCTGCGGCAATAAATCCGGAAACCCTACCCATTACCTTGACAATTCCAACGCCATTATAAGCCCCAGTTGCCTCACTGTGGGCACCTAAAATTACCCTTGCAGCAATATCCACTGCTGTATCAAAGCCAAATGTCTTATCCACCATATGAATATCATTATCTATTGTTTTGGGAATTCCTATTACTGAAATTTTTAATCCTCTCTTGCTTATTTCTTCATATATCTTATAAGCTGCTGTAAGTGTACCATCTCCTCCAATCATAAATAAGATGTTTATGTTCATACGCTCTAAGGAATCCACAATTTCTTCAATACTCTGTTTTCCCCTTGAGGTTCCAAGAATAGTTCCACCTTTTTGATGTATATCCCTGACATTTGAGGGCTCAAGATACAAAACATCATGTCCATATTCAGGAATAAATCCCTGAAGTCCAAATTTAATACCTACTATGTTTTTAACATTGTAAATATAGTATAATTCAAGGACAATAGCCCTTATTACGTCATTTAAACCGGGAGAAAGCCCACCACAGGTGACCACTGCACACCTTGTTTTTGAAGGATCAAAAAAAATTTTCTTTCTGGGGCCTGCCTTTTCAAAAGAAATTGGTTTATTTCCTTCTTTAATACACTTTTCAACATAATTTGCATCAACTCTATACAACACTCTTTCATCATCTTCCACAAATACTTTAAATTTTACTTTAGATTCAATTTTCGCCTTTCCCAATGTATCAATTTCAGTAAAAATTTGTTCTTTCATACTTTTTCTACTCCCTTTAAATTATTAATCTGACGTTAAATCTTTAAGTAGTCTATGCATATTTTCAGATTCACCCACAACTATTAAAATGTCTCCTGCCTTTAACTCAAAGTTAACTGGTGGGTTAACAAAGACCTTTTCCTTATTTCTCCTTATTGCAACAACCATTATATTATATTTCTCACGGAGTTTTGAATCTTTAAGTTTCACATTTTCAAGAAAAGAACCAATGGGCAATTTAAACTCATTTATATGTAGCTTAAAATCTTCACCGGAAAATGCCATTTCGAAAAACTGCATCAGCTCAGGTCTTAAAATAAATTGAGCCATTTGTTTTGCACCAATTTTATATGGAAAAACAACCTTATTGGCACCTGCCATATATAGTTTTTTCTCACTTGCCTCCTTACTACATCTCGCCAATATAAAAATATCTCTGTTTAACTGCCTTGCTGACAGCGTAACAAAAAGATTTTCTGAATCACTATCCATAACACATAAAATTGTTTTTGCCTTATCTATACCAGCTTTTCTCAAAATAGAATCATCAGTTGCATCCCCTTTTATAAAGGGATAACCCTTTTCAATAAGTTCTTTAACTTTTTCATCATCCTTTTCCAAAACTAAAAATTGTTTTTTAAATTCAATCAATTCATTTACAATTACCCTTCCCATTCTTCCATACCCACACACAATTATGTGATTGGATAATTTTTTCACCTTTTTATCCATAATATTGCTCCTAAAGTAATCTCTCAAATGCCCCTCAACCAGGAATTCGCCTAAAGCAGTTAATCCATATAAAAATCCACTAAGACCTGTAAAAATTAAAAAGAGTGTAATGACTTTCCCTGTTTCATTTAATGGATGTACCTCTTCAAAACCAATTGTGGTAATTGTTATAACAGTCATATAAAAGGAATCCAAAAAATTCCAACCAAGTACATACTTATACAAAAATGTTCCTGAAACAAAAATAAAAATTAAAAAAATCAGGGAATATTTGACCTTTTTTAAATTATCCATAGACGTTAATGATAGCACAAAGAAAAAATACATAAAAGAAAGGAAAGTTTATAAATCTGGTAATAGACATAAAAGTTAAAAAATTAAGTTTGTTTATTTTTAGAAAAAAAATGGCGGAGAGGGTGGGATTCGAACCCACGGTACCTTTCGATACACACGCTCTCCAGGCGTGCTCCTTCGACCACTCGGACACCTCTCCGCTAAATGAAGAAAATATATCTTAAAATTTTTTCAAAAATCAAAAAATTCCTATCTACTGAATTCCCAGCTCAGTTTTAGCTTTTGCAACCAGCTCCTGATATTTTTTATTTCCATTTTTTATTTTCTTTAACATCTCTTTCAGTTTAGCATCAGCTTTTGGAGAAACTTTAGGATCATTAATCACAATTGCCTTTGCAAATTCCGGCGCTGCAAGAGTTGCTTTTCTTGAAAACCAATACAACATACCAAGTGAAAAATGAGCAAAAGCATTTTTTGGAGAAATTTGAACAATCTTATTGTAATATTTTATGGCTTCACTGTAATTTTTGTTTTTAGTGTAATATATTGCAAGATATTTCAGAAAAGGAAGATAGAAACTGTGTAAGTATTTATTCCAATCCCCTTTAAAATTAGCAGGTTTCCCCCCAGTTTCTATTATGTTTACGATTTCAAGGGCACAATTTAATGCTTTTTGATTCTCTCCCCTTTTAAGGTAAAATCTATTTAATTTGGAAAGGATATCCATTTTCATCTGAAAACTTCCACCAGACTTTACATAACCTGCATATTCCTCAAGTGTTGACTCGTCTCCTACTTTTAAAGCAGCAAGAGATATAAAGTAAGCAAGAGAAGGACTTGGAGAAGTTGAATAAAGTTCTTTTCCATAGGTTATATAATCTTTATAATCACCTGTATTATAGCATCCAACACACAAGAAATTACAAGGTATAACTTTATTTAAAGGAACATTCAATAGTTTTTTACCAAAAGATACCATTTCAGAATATTTTTTCCCCTTTACTAACATTGAAAAAACTTTCTGAATTTCGCCCTTAACATATTTCATTAAGGCTGATTTAGGATATTTTTTGACGAAGGCTAAAATGTTTGCTTCCTTTGCCTGTGTTGTAGTAGCCTTTGCTATTTTCATATAGGCGTTATACTCTGCTCTGGTATAATTCACTTGAGAGAACCCAAAAAATGAAAAAAGAAAAACTAAAATCGTCAAAAAAAATAAAAATCTTTTCATACTATCCTCCACTAAACCCTATAGGTTTTTTTATATCTAATTTTATAAGCCATAATTTTATAAATTAATTTTGAGATTGTAAACTCACAATAATGCAAATTTTCAATTGGCATAAATTCTACTATATCACATCCAATAACATTTCTTTCTTTAAAAATATTCTCCAATAAATTTAATAAATCAAGATAACTTACCCCCCCCGGTTCAGGTGTTCCAGTTGCAGGCATACAGGAAGGATCAAGAACATCCACATCTATAGTTATATAAACATTATCCCCAATCTCATTTAAAATTCTATTCAGGTATCCCTTTTTATCTTCAAAAAAATCTTTAATAAAAAAAACATCTGTATTTAAATTATCTAAACTCTCATATTCCTCTACACATAGACTTCTTATGCCACATTGAATGCAATTTGTAATATCAACAACTCTCCTCATAACTGAGGCATGACTATAAATTGTATCCTCATAACTATATCTCAAATCTGAATGGGCATCAAATTGAATCACCGTAAAATCATTAGCGAATTTTTCTGAAAAAGCTTTTACAATTGGAAAAGTTATAGAGTGTTCTCCGCCCAAAAAAATAGGAAAAGTCTTTCCATCTATAATTTCAAGAGATCTTGAGTAAATTTTTTCTATACCTTCTTCAATATTTAATCCATCAAAACTCATGGGAATATATGTAAAAACTCCTTCTCTATATGGCTCAAATTTAAATTCTTCATCAAAAAGTTCCATAAATGTTGAAGCCTCCAAAATTTTTTGAGGGCCTTTTTCTGTTCCCCTTTTATAAGATGTAGTTTTCTCAAAAGGGACTGGAACTATTTTAAAAAAACCATCTTTATCCCTTTTAACATCACCAAAATTTATTATTTTACCTTCCACAATTTCCACTCCAGAGCAATGGAATAATTTAGCAAAATATATTTTTAAAGTCAACTTAACTTAATATCAATTTACAAAAGAAAGTGGTGCCAGGCACAAAAATTTAATTTTTAATCCATTTAATTTCTTTAATATGTCCAGGAGAAATCCCACAACATCCCCCTACTATTTTTACTCTATACTTCAACCATTTTTTTACATATTCTAAAAAAATCTCAGGTTTTAAGGGATAATTCAATTTTCCAGAAATTATGTCTGGCACACCTCCATTTGGATAGACCATTAACGGTATATTACTTCCCTTTTTATAATCATTCAAAATAAACTCATAATCATCAATATTTAAAAGACAATTTACACCAAGTATGTCTACTTTATCAGAAAAATATTTAGATACTTCTTCAGGGTTTTCACCAGATAAAAGTTTACCATTTAAAGGATATGAAAAAGATAAGGCAATTGGCAAATTGCTATGGTTTCTTATAGTTTTTACAATTAAATCCGCTTCTTTTAAAAAAATCTGGGTTTCTATTAGAAAAAAATCTATTCCACCTTCCAACAATCTTAAAATTTCATATTCATATACATTTTTAATCTTTTCTAAATCATATCTTAAAAAATCCTCCCCAAGGGAACCAACTGAACCAGCAACAAAAATTTCAAATTTATCTTTAAAACCTTTTGCAATTTCCACACCTTTTTGGATGATTATATTGGAAAAATGTTCAACTCCAAAATTCCTTAATCTGATTGGGTTTGAATTGAATGTATTAGTTCTTATAATATCTACACCTGATTTTAGAAACGCAAGGTGATATTCCTCAACTTTTTTCCTATTATTTATATTCTCAAGATCAAAGGGATAGTTTTTTACATATTTTTCTTCATTAAATATAGATAAGGGCGAACCTTCAAGAAGAAAAATTTCGCCTTTATAAAGGGAATTTAAAAAAAGGTACATTATTTAATATGTAAAAACAAAATATTACTTTTCGTCAAGCTTTCTCTTTATAATAAGTTCAGCTAATTCAGGGACGATCTCCCAAGCAATTTTTTCAATAACATCTGTTGACAATTTCTCTATAACCCTATTTGCTATTTTTTCTATTAATTCATCATTTATGGTGTAGGGATCATTTTTAACCTCTCTTTGAGGTACTTCTTCAATTTTCACTTCATCCAAAGCGGGTTCAAAAACTTCTTCTTTATTTTCAATTAATCCTTCTTCATGTTCTTCTGTCTCTTCACGTACAGACTCTTCCTCTAAAATAATTTCTTCTTCATCTTCTGTATTTACTGCTTCCTCAACAATAATATCTTCTGACTCCTGGTGTTCAGGAACTTCCACCACATCCTCAAATAACTCTTCCTCTCCCAAAATTTCTTCATTTCCAAAGCCAACTCTTTCATAAACACCTAAAATATCTTCATCCATGTCGACACTTTCATTATCAATTTTAATATTGGATATATCAAGTACATCCAGATCGCCTGTAGTTTCAGACAGCTTCTTCTCCACAGTACCATACCCCTGCACAACACTCTCCATACTTTTTACTTCAGGAGCTTCAACCTTTGCCTTAACTGTCCTAACATTTGTTTCAAGTTCAGGAATCGGAATACCTTCCCTTTCTTTTTCTTCTTCATCAAAGGAGTCCACCATAATTGTTTTATCAAGCACTGTTTCAGATGAATCTTTACTCTCTTCAGAATCTACATCCGTTCTATTTGTTATGGACTTTTGAATTGAAGATTTAACTACTTTGAGCAATTGTTCGGTCTCAAATGGTTTGACTAAAACCCCATCATAACCAGAACTTTCAGCTTCATTTTCATCAAAAGGCTCAA
>JALULU010000076.1 GCA_027040585.1 Acidobacteriota bacterium
AGTTTAAAACTATTACCTATTTCAAGTGCATCCTTAATAAATGTGTTAGTAAATTTAAAACTGAGTAAAAGGCTTTTAAAGAAATCCCTTTTTACAAGTTTATCCTTTAACTCAATCTCAGGGTTTATAAAAAGTGCAAAAAGATTTCCATCCCTTATTCCATAAAATTTCCTTATCTTAATACCCTTTGAAAAATATTTGTATATTAAAGACTCTATATTTTCCTCGGGATCTTCCACAAAATTTCCCCTATATCCAATCTCATCAATCAAATATTTACCTGTAAATGAGTACGCTTTAAATTCATCATCTCCTTTTTTGTAAACATAGACTCTAAAACCTCCAACATCACTTTCAATTAAAATTATCCCCTCAGGCGAGAGCTTTGTATTAAAAATATGTTTTACAAGGTGAAAATATTCCTGACTCTTTGAAGTTCTCAAAATATTTCTTCTCTCAACACTTTTAGATACAAGATCAAAAATAATTTCATTTGTTGTAAAGACATCCTTGATTCTTTTTGAATTTTCAATATTTCTGAGCAAATTTTTTACTTTAATCACAAATTCTTCCAGACTAAACGGTTTAAAAATCACCTCACTGATGCCACTATTAAAACATTCACTTTTAATTTCTGGTTTAATGGTTGAAGATATAAGAATAAAATGGGTATTTTCACTACTTTTTAAACTTTTTAAAAAACTCACAAATTTACAATATGAAATAAAATTACCATCAGGTTGTTTTATATAACTGTCTAAAATGACTAAATCAAAACTTTCTTCCTCAAAAAATTTTAAGGCAGTAATTAAATCCCCCGCAATTTTAATAGATATATTTCTTCCCTTTAATTTATCTTTAAGTACTCTGGTAAAGGACTCATCCTCATATATGATTAAAATTTTATTCTTTACCAAGAACACCTCTTTCAATTAAAATTACTTTTTGATTTTAACTCCAAGTTAAAGAAAAAACAATGACCATATTTGTAATCTCAATTAATTTCTTACTAATTTTGCTTCTATTTTACTACGGCTTTAAATTCGATAGGATAAATTATAAAAGGTTAGGGAGAAAAAAATTTTTCTCCCTTAATAAGAAAAAATTTAATTTTACAGAAAGCGAAAAGGAAAATATTCAAATTTTTTTGCTAATATTAGTCATTTTACTGATAATTGATATTTTATATTTATTTTTAAAATTCCTTCTACCAATGTTTTATCTCTATTAAAAGGTAATCACCTTGTCACTTTCTAAAATTAATTTCCTTAACTCATCAAGTGTAGATTTATACCAACCATATGGGGTCTCTTTATTTCTAATGCCAAGACAGGTACCACATGCATAGATTTTAGATACAGTGGCAGAATTTTTTAAAAAAGCATCTATTTCAAAATTTATATCAAATTTTTCATTTGAAATTTCATCACTTTCCACACCTTCACCAAGCAAAAAGACATTTACCTCATAACCATTTTTTAAAAAATTATTAGCAAGTCTAAAACCATTCCACACCTTTTCAGAATTGTTAGAAACTATCAGAAACAGTATTTTCATATAAAAACCTCCTGAGGTTAGATTTTAGATAGGGCGTTTTCTAAATCACTTATTAAATCCTCAACATCCTCACAGCCAATGGAAATTCTCACAAGTCCATCACTAATACCTGACGCTTCCCTCTCCTCTTTAGGAACTGAACTGTGAGTCATAGACGCAGGATGTTGAATTAACGTCTCAATACCACCAAGTGAAACTGCTAAAGTTGCCAATTGAACGCTATTCATGAGTTTTCTACCTGCTTCAAGTCCACCTTTAACAATAAAAGATATCATAGAACCAAAGTCTTTCATCTGTTTCTTTGCAAGATCATATTGTGGAAAAGACTCTAATCCGGGATAAAATACCCTTTCTACCTTTGGATGACTTTCAAGAAACTCTGCAACTTTCATAGCATTTTTACAAGCCCTTTCAACCCTCAATCCCAGACTCTTAACACCTCTTAAAACAAGCCATGCCTGATGGGGATCAATTGTTCCTCCTAAATATGTTAACATGTGCTTAATTTTTTTATAGTCATCCTCATTTTTAGTAACAATTATTCCAGCCACAACATCACTGTGTCCATTTAGATATTTTGTCATACTGTGGATCACTATATCAGCACCCATTTTAAGTGGGTTTTGGAGAATTGGGCTCGCAAAAGTATTATCAACAACAAGTTTTATCCCTTTATCATTACATATTTTTGCACAGCCTTCAATATCAGTTAGTTTTAGTGTAGGATTTGCAGGAGTTTCAATATAAACCATTTTTGTGTTTGGCTTTATTGCCTTTTCAATATTTTCGAGATCTGAAGTGTCAACATATGAGGATTCAATACCAAAGCGAGATAAATCCTTTTCCATAACAACCCTTGAGGGGCCATAAACTGCATCTGTACTTATCATGTGATCCCCTGAAGATAAAAGGCTTAAATAGACAGTTGTAACTGCGGCCATTCCTGTTGACGTTGCAAGACTTTTATAACCATCTTCAAGTTCTGTTACACATTCTTCAAGTGCCACTGTTGTGGGATTACCCAACCTTGTATAAATATAACCACTCTTTTCACCCTTAAAAATTTTTGCTCCATCTTCTGCTGACTTAAAAGCAAAGGTCGAAGTTTGGTAAATAGGGGTCATCACTGCTCCAAAAATTGGGTCTGGATGTTGTCCTGAATGTATTGCCTTTGTGTTTTTTCCTTTCATTTTTTCAGACATATTTCTCTCCTTCAAAAAATTAATAGGCAGAAGTTTAACGCATTTAATTTTTTTTTTCAATTTTATTTGTTCAATTTAAATTATTTTGTTTTATAATAATGTATATGATAGATTTCAGTGAAAAAGGTAAAACAATATCATTTTTAAAACGCATACCTCTCTTTAATGGGCTTACAGAAGAGGAAATTGAAGAAATGGTACACATTTTTAGAGAAAGCTTTTATAAAAAAAATGAGACCATTTTTAGGGAAGAAGATACTGGTAAACACATGTATATTGTGAAATTTGGCAAGGTGAAAGTTGTTCAGGTTTCTAATATTGGTAAAGAAAATATCCTTGCAATCCATAAAGAAGGGGATACCTTTGGAGAACTTGCATTAATTGATGGGAAAACTGACCCTGCTATGGTTGTAGCAATGGAAGATTGTAAAATTTTAACTGTGGATTCAAACTGTTTTAACAATATTTTAATGCAAAACAAAAAGATATTAAACAATTTAATTAACACATTATGTTCAAAACTTAGAAACACTTTTCAACTTATGAGAATCCTAAAATATACAAGTGCTTTTGACAGGGTAAAATATTTACTGTCAGAATTTGGAAAAAGTAATGGATTTGAAATTGATGATAAAATTAAGATAAATATGAAAATAACACATCAAGAAATAGCTGAGATGATAGGAATTTCAAGGGAAACAACAAGTAGAATAATTTCCAAACTTCAAAGTGATGGAAAGTTGGAAGTAAAAGAGCATTTTTTTATTTTAATTGATAAGGATTTCTGGCAAATATAAATGGATAAAGATTTAGAAATAAAGCTTAGAGAAATCAAACACAATGTCTTAAACATATTAACAAGTTTGAAGGGACAAATTTCCCTTTTAGAAATAAAAGAGGACCTTTCTGAAAAGGGAAAAGAAAGGTGTAAAAAAATTTCTGAAGAATGTATTAGAATTGAAAAAGAACTAAAAAAAATAGATTTAATTTCTAAAGAGTGATAATGCCTGAAATAATTAAAAATAACTCAAATCACAAAATTTTAGTTACTGAAGATGAAGAGAGTGTTCGGGAAATAATTAAATGGGCACTTGAAGAAAATGGATTTGAAGTTATTACCGCTGTGAATGGGAAAGATGCCCTTGATAAATTTAAAAAGCATGAGTTTCATCTTGTATTAA
>JALULU010000077.1 GCA_027040585.1 Acidobacteriota bacterium
AAAAATGTTAAAATTACTAATAATACAGTCATGATATGCCTCCTTTTTTATTTTTTAACGAAATTAAAAAACTCTCTGTAAACTCCTTAAAGTTTACTTCCAACCCTCCAAAATCCATCTCTCCACCGTCGGCAGCAAACTCTTTTCCTCCTGATAACTCTTTTAAAAAACTCTCCACTTCATATCTAAACCAGTTCACTGCCTCTTTACCATAGAGAAGTTTTTGAAGATCGACTGAGAGATGAAATGGCTTGATAATATATACCCAGGGAAATTCAAAACTTGAACTATTAATTTCTGTAAGTACCGATTCATTTAATTTTACTATTTCTCCAGAAATTGGGGATAATGTTGGATACATATTTCCTCTAATTTGAAAAGAGCTACAAATTTCACCCATTTCCACAAATTCGCCCTTTTCTAATAACATGATTTTTTCACAGTTTTTAAATACATTCTTTATCAGTGGATCAAACCCAATTTTAACGTATCCATTTTTTTCTACATTTGCCCATGTATGACCTCTGTGGTAAAAGTAGCAACTGTTAAATGTCATTCCAGAAATCTTTTCTTTTTTTACTGGATAATTTCCTGATATATCTATTTCTTTTAATTTCTGATGTATAAAACAATCAGCACATTCAAATTCATTTTCGCATATAACTTTTTCTTTCAAAGAACCAGAAAAAAAATAACGGCAGATTTTTTTCTCGTCCTGAAGATAGCTAAAAACTTCTTTTAATCCCTTTGCACTCTCCTCGGATAGAATTTCAGAGCTCCTTTTTATTTTTTTCTTTCCACTTTCACTAATCATTATTCCAAAAACTATACTTAATAAAACCATTATCGGTGTCATCTTCCACCTCCCATCTTAATATAAGCAATAGCCGTGCCAAACTATAAGTTCCTTTAATATCAATGCTTTTGGGTAGGATGAATTAAAAAAAATCGCTACCTGATTGTGGATTTTTACAACATAAATTAATAAACAATTGATATATAAGGCTTTAAAAGATGTAGAGAAATACAACAACTAACTATTTATTCAACATTCTCTTTTTGGCTAAAAATGAGAGAAGGATACCAAGTAGATATAAAAAAAGCATTGGTAGTGCAAAAACCGTTTGTGTAACAGGGTCTCCTGAAGGTGTTATAATGGCAGCTATTAAAAAAACAAGGAATATTGCCCACTTTAGTTTTGAAAGTAAAAATTTATGGTCAACTATTCCGAGCAAAGTGAGAAAAAGGATAAGTATAGGTAGTTCAAACACCAATCCCATTCCAAGAATTACCGTTATACAAAGAGAGAAATAGCCTTTCATTGTGAGAACTGGAATAAGCCCCTGTGCTTCACTCATAAAGAAAGAGAGCATATATTTTAACCCCACAAAATATCCAAAAAGACCACCTGAAATAAATAGAAGTGTGGTAAAAAAAATGAATGGGACAACCAATCTTTTTTCACTCTTATAAAGTGCCGGAGATATAAATAGCCATATTTGATGTAAAATAAATGGAGATACTATGAATATACCTGCATAAAAAGAGATTTTTAAGTATGTGAAAAAGGGTTCGCTTAATTCGTGAAAGGCAAAAACATTTTTGTATTGCTTAGGCGCTAATTTAAGAAGTGGCAATGCTAATATGTGAAAGATCTCTCTGTGAAAAGTATAAGCCACTATGAAACCTATTATAAGGTAGGCAAATATCCACAAAATTCTTTTTCTAAATTCTCCTAAATGTTCCCAAAAATCTTGTTTTTTATTCCTCTTTTTTATTTTTTTCTCTTTTTTCAAGCAATTCCCTCTTTCTCTTTTCTACTTCTTCTGGTGATAGCACCAGATCTTTCACATTGTCAGGTATTTTATTTATTTTCCTGAGTTCTTCAACTTTTAATTCCCTTTCAACGTTGTCTTTTATGTCTGTAAAGTACCCCTTTATTTCACTATAAAATTTTCCTATTCCTCTGGCAATTTCAGGTAATTTTTCCGGCCCGAAAAGCACAAGAAACAGAAAAAAAAGTAAAACCAGCTCTCCAAAACCGATGTCGAACATTTCTACTTTTCCCTTTTATCATCTTCATTGTTAATTGCAGATTTGAAATTTTTTACAGCCTCGCCAAACCCCTTTGCAAGTTCAGGAAGTTTTTTTCCTCCAAAAAGCAATATAAAAATTATTAGAAGGAATATTGCCTCTCCAATTCCTATTCTCATAATATACCCCCAAAGTAATTTTACATTTTATCTTATTCTCTTAATAAAATATTTCAACAATTTTTTAAAAATATTATAAAATTAAGTTTATAAAATCTGGAGGTTTTGAAATGGCAATTATGGAAATAACAATTGTGCCTGTCACCGGAAGTGCAAGCGTTAGTGAATATGTGGCAAATGCCTTAAAAATCATTAAAGAGAGCGGTCTTAAATATGAATTAACGCCAACTTCAACAGTTGTAGAGGGAGAAATAAATGATATTTTTAACCTTGCAAAAAAGATACATCTTTCTCCTTTTAGTAAAGGTGCCCCAAGAAATTTGACACTCATAAAGATTGACGATAGGAGGGATAAGGAAATAACCATGGAATATAAAATTAATTCAGTAAAGAAGAAACTGTAAAACTATTTTTCTAAAATTACAAAAGCAACAGCAATCTCCTCTATATGGCTTATAGAGAGGTGAATTTTAGTAACTTCCATTTTTTCTAAAGATTCCTTTGATTTGCCTTTTATTTTAAGCTCTGGTTTCCCTTTTGAGTCATAAATCACTTCAACTTCTTTCCATTTAAAAGGGCTTATCTTACCTGTTCCAAGTGCTTTAAAAAAGGCTTCCTTTGCAGCAAATTTACCGGCAAAATTTATATATCCAGTTTTTCTGCTTTTTACATAGTCAATTTCATTATTAGTAAAAAGTTTTTCAAAAAAGGTATTGTTTTCCTTTTCATATTGGATTTTAAACCTTTTTACGTCTATAATATCTATTCCTGTACCAATTATCATGGTGTAAAATGTTTATTACTAAAAGATTAAACAAAAATAAAATTATATTCCAATCAGATTTCTTATTACAGGAAAATTTTTTTAATTTTTTTTTGATATCTTCAAACAGCAAAGAGATTGAAGAAGATCTTGAGTTAATTTTTAAAGGGAATACTCCAGATTTTTATGTTTTAAAACAGATACATTCAGATAAAATAATAATACCTGAAAAAGAAGATGTTAAAAACTTTCATACTGAGGGGGATGGCTTAATTATGCATAAAGGAAGTGCTTTAATTGGTGTTAAGGGGGCTGATTGTTATCCAGTTTTATTGGCTGATATAAAAAATAGGAATATTGGTGCAATTCACTGTGGATGGAGGGGTATTAGAAGGGGAATTATAGAAAATGCAATAGATAACTTTGCTAAAATGAATTCAAAACTGTCTAATATTTTTGTATTCGTTGGACCGGGTATTTGTGAAGGTTGTTATGAGGTTGGAAAAGAAATAATAGAGGAGTTTAAAGGGGAAGATGTTGAAGAACCTTTTTATACGAAAGTAGAAGATAAATTTTATTTAGACCCTGGTAAATTAATTTTAATAAAACTTTTAAAGTTAGGTATAAATATTAAAAATATTGAATTCCTTTCGCTCTGCACAAAATGTAGTTATAATTTTTTACCTTCATATAGAAGGGATAGAAGTAGCGATAGAATTTTTGCTTTTATTGGAAATTTAAAATAATATTTAAATATGGTTGAATTTTTGGATAAATGGTTGTAAATGTAAATTTGAAAAATATGAGGAGGAAAAGCAAATGGTAAAAGTATTAGTTTCTGATCCAATTTCTGAAAAAGCTATAAATGGTTTAAAAAATCTAAACTGCGATGTTTTGGTAAAGACGGGTATGAGTAAGGAAGAATTAATGGATGTAATTGGGGA
>JALULU010000078.1 GCA_027040585.1 Acidobacteriota bacterium
AGTAAAAAAAATCCCCTTTTCCCCTTTAATATTTCTACATTTTTCCTATTATCCTCAATTGTCTTAAAGATTGCCTCTACTATTCTCCTCTTTGCATCAAAAATTCTAAAGAGATAGTCTGAAAGTGGCGGTGCAACAATTCTACCAGCGGCAGTTGGTGTTTCAGCCCTTAAATCAGCCACAAAATCTGATATTGTGAAGTCCCTCTCATGCCCCACAGCTGAAATTATGGGGATTTTACTTTTAAAAATTGCCCTTGCAACAATCTCCTCATTAAAGGGCCATAGATCCTCAATACTCCCACCACCCCTTCCAACAATTAAAACCTCAATATCATTTCTCTTGTTAAAATAATTTATCCCCTTTACAATTTCCTCAGCTGCACCTTCACCCTGAACCTTAACGGGATATAGGACAACTTCAACAAGGGGATTTCTCCTTTTTAAGGTCTTTATTATATCTAAAATAGCAGCCCCCGTTTTAGATGTAACCACACCAATTTTTAAGGGAAATGTGGGTAAGTTCTTTTTAAATTTAGCGTCAAAGAGCCCTTCCTTCTCAAGTTTCTCTTTTAATTTCTCAAATTCAACGTAAAGAGCCCCCTTTTTATCTGAGAAAAATATCCTATTTACAATTATCTGATATTCACCCCTTGGGGGATATAGGGAAAGTCCACCATAAACAACAATTTCATCCCCATCCTTTAAATCTCTTACACCCTTATGGATATTCCCTCTAAAAATAACACACTTTATCTGTGCATCCCTGTCCTTTAAAACAAAATAGTAGTGTCCTGAAGATGAGGGCCTAAAATTTGAAATTTCACCCCTTACAAAAATTTCATAGAAATTTGACTCAAGGATATCCTTTATCTCATCTGTTATCTCAGACACTGAATAAATGTGAAAATCAGATTCCAACAACTAAATACCTCTTATATCAGACATTTTTAAAATCTCACCACAGAGATAGAGTGAACCACATATAATTCCAAGACCATCTCCAGTATTTTCTCTTATCCATTTATAACCATCAATTGAAGATGAAAAAAATCTGAAATCATCCCTCTTTAAAAATTTTCTATAATCTTCAAATGCGGCACACCTTTCATTTTCAACTTTCACAAGAGCCACATCCTTTGAAAAAAGATATAAATCCTCAACCTTACATAAAATATTTTTATCCCTCATTGCTCCAAATAAAATCACAGGGGAAATTCCACTTTTTAAAAATTCTTTCTTGATTGTCTCGAACCCCGAAATGTTGTGTGCCCCGTCAATATAAATCTTTGGTTTGTCTGAAATTTTAAAAAGTCTTCCATAAACAACACAACTATTTATACCGCTGACTATTTCTTCCTCTTTAAATTTCCTATTTAAAATTTTCTCAAGTGAATTTAAGATTAAAAGAGCATTTTTTATGTTTTTATGCTGGAAAAACCCTTCGGATACTGGAGTAAATTTCATCTTTTTGCCATTATATTCAAATAAAAATTCATACCTGAAGGGTTTAATAAACCTATAACCAATTAATTTCACGCACTCAAGATTTTCACTTTTAATTTTTAGATTTGCAATGTTAATTAAATTCAAATCCCCAACAAGAGAGGTATCTGAATTTTTGAAAATAGCAACCTTCTCAGAGGCAATGCTCTTTAAATCATCTCCAAGATATTCTTCGTGGTCTAAAGATACCTGTGTAATAAATGAGATATCCTTTTTAAGTGTGTTTGTGGCATCCAATCTTCCACCAAGTCCCACCTCAAAAATCACAACCTCACAATTTTCACTGGAAAAAACGTAAAGGGACACAAGAAAAATTGTCTCAAAAAATGTGGGAACTCTTCTTAAATTTCTCCTTTCAAATTCTCTTTTTGAAAGTTCATCAACATATAGCAAACCATTTTTGAAACTCTTCTCTGAAATTGATTTTCCATTTATTTTAATTCTCTCAAGTGGAGATACAAGATGAGGTGATGTAAAAAGGCCAGTTTTTATACCCGAAGAAACTAAAATTGAATTTAAAAAATTTGCAGTGGAACCCTTACCATTGGTACCACCAATTAAAATAACTCTGAAATCCTTGGCTTTAAATTTATTATCTATAATTTTTTTTAGATAGGATACAACATCAATGGAAAAATCAGCTTCCCTTAACTCCCTTTTACCCCTTTTATATAGTTTTTCAAGTAAAAAATCATTTCGCATTAGTAAGGAAAAACTTTAAGGCTTTAACGATGTAATCTTTTAAATTTCTTCTATCCACAATGGCATCAAGCATTCCGTGTCTTAAGAGAAACTCAGAACGCTGGAACCCCTCAGGTAATTTTTGTCTTATTGTCTGTTCAATAACCCTTGGACCGGCAAATCCAATAAGTGCTCCAGGTTCTGCAATGTTTAAATCTCCAACCATTGCAAAACTTGCAGTAACACCCCCTGTTGTTGGGTCAGTTAAAACTGAAATATATGGGATTTTTGCCTCATCAAGTTTAGCAAGTGCTGCATTTATTTTAGCCATCTGCATAAGAGATAAAACACCTTCCATCATTCTTGCACCACCTGAGGCACTTACAATAATCAATGGAATTTTCTTTTCAAGCGCCATCTCAACTGCCCTTGTTATCTTTTCTCCAACAACAGACCCCATACTACCGCCAATAAACCTATACTCAAGGGCAACAACTACTGCACCATATCCACCAACTTTACCAACGGCACATCTAACAGCATCTTTAATACCGATTTTTTCGTGCATATCCCTTAGTCTATCTTTATAACTTTTTTTATCAACAAAGTTATATGGATCGGGAGAATATAAATTTTCGTCAAGCTCTTCAAATTTAGCATCATCAAAAAGCATTTGAAGTCTTTCAAGGGAATAGATTTTAAAATGGTAACCACAATGTGGGCAAACCATTAAATTATCTTCAAGTTCCTGTTTCCAGAAAGTGGTCTTACAACTATCACATTTTATAAACTGCCCATCAGTTTTTACCTTAAATTCTTCCTTTAGAGCAGATTTTTTACCAAACTTTCTCTTTTTAAAAAAAGCAGCCATTATTATCTCCTTTCAGGAGAGTTCTTATCGTTTCGGGGCTTTAAAGCCTTTATACTGAGTTTAATCCTATTTGGTGGGTCAATACCTATAACCTTAACAGTCACAGTGTCTCCAACCTTTAGTACATCTGAAACACTTCTTATTCTCTGATATGAAATCTCTGAAATGTGTAAAAGTCCCTCTGTACCTGGTAAAATTTCCACAAAGGCACCATAGGATTCAATCCTTTTCACCTTACCCTCATATACCTTACCAACCTCAGCCTCTTCTGAAATTCTCTTTATAAGTTCAATTGCTCTCTTACCATTTTCAGCTCCAACAGCATAAACTTTTACCACTCCGTCAGACTCAATATCTATTTTTACATCAGTTTCCTCAATTATTGCCTTTATATTTTTTCCACCAGGTCCAATTAAATCTTTAATTTTAGCCTGTGGAACGTTTAGATAATATACCCTTGGAGCATATGGAGAAAGTGAGGCCTTTGGTTTATCAATTGCAGCGTTCATTTTATCTAAGATGTAAAACCTCCCCTCTTTTGCCTGCGCAAGTGCTTCCTTCATTATGCTTTCACTAACTCCACTTATTTTTATATCCATCTGGAGGGCTGTTATGCCATCTTTTGTGCCTGCCACTTTAAAGTCCATATCTCCATAGTGATCTTCAAACCCGGCTATATCTGAAAGAACTATATATTTATCCCCTTCCTTCACAAGCCCCATTGCAATACCAGCCACAGCCTTTTTTATGGGTACACCTGCATCCATTAGTGCAAGGGAACCACCACAAACCGTTGCCATTGAAGATGACCCATTAGATTCCAAAATATC
>JALULU010000079.1 GCA_027040585.1 Acidobacteriota bacterium
TGGGCGTCGTAGTATGATGGGACCACTAAATCTTTAAATTCACCAGTTAGTACCCTTAATGTATACACACCTGCTTTTTTTGCTCCAATAAAGTCTAAAAACGGGTTGTCAGCTACGTATACAATTTCATTGGGCCTTACCTTGAATACATCTGCAATAATTGTGAAACAAAATGGAGAAGGTTTTTGCTTGTTAGTGGGAAACTTCTCAGTAAAAAATATTTTGTTAAAGATTTTTCTTATTCTCAGCGCATCAATTTTTTTATTCTGTACTTCCACATCTCCATCTGTTAAAAGTGCCATGGTAAATGTACTTTTTAAGTTTTCCAAAATGTCTCTATAACCTTTATAAAGTTTTATTTCGGGTTTGTGTGACCTAAACACTGAGATAAATTCAATTATTGTTGAGGGGTCAAGTGAAAAGTAGTTTATAATGTGAGAAAAAATTTCCTTTTCTTTGTATTTTTTATGTAAAATATTTAAAAATGCAAAAAATTCCTCTGGATTTATTCCATATTTTTCAACTGCATATGATGTTATGGCCTTAAACCCACTTTTTACATATTCTTCATAACTAAAAAGAGTATCGTCAAGGTCAAAAAGTATTAACTTTATCATGAGAGTTCTTTTTCGATTATTTCCATTAGCTTTTTCGCAGTTTCGTCATATTGATCCGTAGTAAACTCCACTCCTACCTGATATTTTCCATTACCTTTTGCCTCACAATATACTACATTTCCAATAAACTTAATTGGTTTTCCCTCAAGTTTTACTGAAAGATATTCCTTTTCTTTGGGAAAGTATTTCATCCAATCTTTCATGTAGAGATATAACTTCAATATATCACCTGGTTCTAATTCTTCATTTGATTCAAACATCAGTCCGTAGGGGGATATGTTCTTATAATAACCTTCCTGAGCTTTTTTTAAATTTGTGTCTTCAAGTTTTGCTGTGTTTATTTTTTGAAATTTTATCTTTCCATTTTTATTTATCCTGATAAATCTTCTCCTGTCATCAGAGAAATTCTTCTTCATCTTCTTCTCCTGTTTCTTCAAATCTTTTTTCTATCTTGTATCCAAGACATATAAAATAAACCATTTCTTCAAAAAAGGTGGAAATCATTTCAATAAATTCAAGCAACTGATAAATTTTTAGGGGGTTTTGTTCACTTGCTCTTGAGTGAAGAAATGATGTTATATATTTTCTCGTTAAAAATATGGCATATATAAGTTCTTCAAGTGGAACATTTTCTCTATATCTCACTCTACCAAAATTAATATAACTTTTCTTTAGTTTTTCTTCTGTCTCATCAATTATCCATTCATCAAAGTTTTTACAGACATCTAAAATTCTTTCCTTTAATAAATCTGGTTTTAAATCGTGGTAATGTTTTGTTCTTGGATGTGTTTTAATGGCTTCAATTAATTTGTCAGTTATATCCTGAGCGTTTTTCTCAACAATATCAACTAAATCCTTGTTAAACATTTCCCCTCCTGTAATTTAAATTATTAAAATTGGAGATTTTGACATCCTTGTTACTCTTTCAGTGGTACTTCCAAAAAGCATCTGAAAAGATCCACTTTTCCCCCTTGAACCCATTATTATTAAGGTTTCCGGGTCTTTTTTAGTTTCTTCTACTATCAATTTATGAGGGATTCCAGCAAGAACTTTTGTATTAATTTCCTCATATCCCATTGTCTTTAATTTTTCTTCAATTTGTTCCATTCTATTTTTGTCATTCTGGCTGTATAGAGAAATTGTATCAGATGTTAGATGTTTGAAAAGATTTTCATCCTGAACGTGAATCACTTCTATCCTTTTTAGCATTCCTTGTGGAAAAATTGATAGATAGTCTAACACCTTCATTGAAAAATCTGAAAAGTCTGTTGGAAATAAAATTTTTTTCCACCTGTAAATTTTATCAGTAGATGGATCGATATTTTCAGAACCTCTAAACACAAATGCTGGATATTTACAGCTTCTCAGAATCAGTTCGGAATTTGCATCCAAATAACCATCTTTATAAATAGCCTTACCTTGAAAACCTGTAATTATTGCATCTACACTATATTTGTCGGCGATTTTTAAAATTTCCCAGCGTGGATTACCTTCCATTACAATTGATTGGGAGTCTATTTCACTACCTTTTGCCAATTTTACATATTCTTCCAATTTTTCCTCTGCGAGTTTTTTCCAGTCTTCAAGGATTTTATCCCTGAATTCATCTGCAATAAAATCTAAACATTTATAACTTTCTACAAAGTGGAGTAAAATAATTTTGTTTAGACCAAATTTTTTAAGCTCAAGTAGTTTTTCAAAAATTTGAAAACTGTATTTCTGGAAATTTACGGGGTATAAAATTTTTTCTATTTTTGCCATATATTCACCTTCAAATAATTTACTTCTTACAAATTAATTATACATTCATTTTAAAAAAAATGAAACTATTCTGGTTTAATAAAAGTTCCCTCAAAAACTATTTCGCCGGTGTAATTGTGAATTATGAAAAATAAAAATGGGTGATCAGCATTAAATGAAATTGTTTTTTCTGGAAAACCCGGTGCTGCCATGGCAAGTTTTCCCACCACAGCAGTTGCAGCAGCTGCCTCAGAGCCCTTTTCATTAACTTCAATTTTTGCCTGATGTATCACTTTATCTATAAATATATCCCTTTTCCCTGTCATTTTCGAAAAATCTGCATAATATTCTGAAAAAGGAGTTTTCATCCCCATTTCTTCTAAATATTTTTTAAGATAATATCTCTTTTCAAATTTAAATTTAGGTATGTATACATTGACTTTATGAGATGACATTGAGTCTAAAAATTTTTCAATGTTTTCATTATTGAGTTCTTCTATCACATTATTTAATTTTTTTCCCTTAAGTGGCAGAAAAATAACCATTGAGAACTCACCACATTTGTAATTCAATTTTAAAATTTGGCAGGTTTTGCTCTCTGTATACATATAATGTGCAGAGTTAAACATCATTTCAGTTTTTGTTTCACTTCCATTTTCAAGATAAAAAGGTTTGTTAACTGTATTTTCCTCCTTAAATTCCTCTTTCCATGTGCCCTTAAAATATATGGCATTTGTGATTATTATTTTTACAAGTTTGTTTACATCGACGGGCTTTAGTAGATTTTTTATCTTTCCATTTGTTTTGTCTTCGACCCAGTCGTTAATTGTATTTACAGATTCCTTTAAATTATTTATAAAATCTACCCAGGCAACTCCTCCTTTATAATATTTTTCCACATTGTCAAAGAAACTTTTTAAAAATTTGTGTCCCTTTTGTATCCAGAGCCTATTTGCATTTTTTATTGTACATTCTTTATTTTCAAGGTATGTTACTGCTTTTTCAATTTCAGAAAACTGTTTGTGATATTCTTCCTGAGATACATTTATATTCAGTGCCTTTAACATTTCCTCTTCAGTTTTACCATTTGCACCAAGCAGTGCAATTGAAAGGGCCGAATTTATGCTAAATGGGGAGATAAAAACGTTATCATCACTTGACTTTGAAAGCAAATCAAGTAATTTCAGAGCAGTTTTGTTGTTACTTTTCACTATTTCCTCCTTTGGGTTTGAAAAAATCAGAGATGTAAAAACTAAGATAAAAATTAAAAATGTTACAATTTTCTTAACCATTTTTTTACCTCTAAAGGAATTTATATATTTTAGATGCTTTTTCCTATTGAAAAGATTAGGTAATTTGCTTTTAATTCTTGATGAGTATTTTTATCTACTAATTTGTTCTGATGATAATAGACATTGGAGAAATCAAATTGGTCTTTTGCTTCCACTATAACATAAAAACCTTCCCTTAATTTATAACTGCCCGGAATAGTTGGTTTTGCTTCAATTACAAGTGTATCATTCCACA
>JALULU010000080.1 GCA_027040585.1 Acidobacteriota bacterium
CCTTACAAGAATTGGAAAAGTCAATTTTAAAGTTTTAGAAAAAGAGGAGAAAAATAAAAGTAAATAAAGTGCCAGGCACGATTTTTTGGTGCGATTTTTTGGTGCCAGGCACAAAAATTTACTTAAATTTTAACTAAATAAAATGATTGGAATAGGTACAATAGTCAATTTTTTTGCGGTAATTTTTGGTTCAACAATAGGTGTCATTATACATTCAAAACTTCCAGAAAGAATTATAAAAACCACTTTTCAGGGTATAGGGTTATTCACACTTTTTATTGGCGTTCAAATGGCATTAAAAACCTCTAATTTATTAATTTTGGTATTTTCTATAATATTAGGTTCAATAACGGGGGAATTACTTAAAATTGAAGAAAAAGTTGAAAAACTCTCAGAATTTTTAAAGAAAAAAGTAAAGTCAAAGAATGACAAATTCACGGAAGGGTTTATAAGCTCTTTTCTGTTATTTTGTATGGGGTCAATGTCGATTTTAGGATGTATTCAAGAAGGACTTGGAGGTTCACCTGACCTGCTTCTTGCAAAGTCAGCACTTGATGGATTTTCCTCAATTGCACTCGCTTCAAGCATGGGAATTGGTGTTTTATTCTCAGCAATTCCACTTTTAATATATCAAGGGGGGCTGACCATTTTTGCATCATATCTTAAACATATTTTATCACCTCAGGTTACCAATGAATTAACAGCAGTTGGAGGATTATTATTACTTGGACTTGGCATAGACCTACTTGAAATAAAAAAAATAAAAATACTAAATATGCTACCAGCATTAATTTATTCAGTAATTTTCGCTTATATATTTTTAAAATAAAAAAGGTGCCAGACACAATTTTTTTAAATCAAAAATAGAGGTTTTTGTATGAAAATCACAGTTTTTAACGGTAGTCCAAGAAAGGATAATGGAAATACTCATAAAATAGTAAAAGCCTTTTTAAATGGATGCAAAAAGGCCGGAGCTAAAAGTGAAAATATTTTTCTCGTATCTAAAGAAATAAACCACTGTATGGGATGTTTTAACTGTTGGATTAAAATACCTGGAAATTGCATCCAAAAAGATGATATGAAAGAGTTAATAACAAAATTTTTAAATTCAGACATAATAGTTTTTGCCACACCCCTTTATGTAGATTCAGTCTCATCAATCTTGAAAAAATTTCTGGAAAGACTTCTACCAGTTGTTGATCCACATTTTGAAAGAGTAAATGGGGAAACAAGGCATGTTATGAGATTTGAAAAATATCCAGATTTTGTTTTCATTTCAAATTGTGCCTATCCTGAATACTCCCAATTTCAAGTTTTAGAACATTTTTCAAAAAGACTGGCAAGGGAACTAAATACAAATATTCTCTTAGAAATTTTTAGAACTCAGGGAGAATTGTTAAAGGAAAAAAGTGTCTTTTTAAAGCCCATTTTAAAAAAATTTTTTAAAAGCGTTGAAAACGCTGGATATCAGCTGATAAAAGAAGGTAAAGTTGACCAAAATATTATTGATTCTTGGAAAAAGCCGTTAATTCCCATAGATTTATACTTAAGGAAAGCAAATGAATACTGGGATAAAGAACTTAAAAAAATAGAATAAAATTGGTGCCAGGCACAATTTCTTTGGTGGTAAACTGGTGCCAGGCACGATTTTTTGGTGGTGCCAGGCACAAAAATTTATCCAATGAAATCCTTTAAAAACTTAGCTGTATAGGAATCTTTAGAATTAAATATACCCTCAATGGGACCCTGATAGACAACATACCCCCCTTCATTGCCACCTTCAGGTCCCAGATCCACAATCCAATCTGTATTTGCAATCACATCCAAATTGTGTTCAATTAGAATTACCGTATTTCCCTTCTCCACAAGTTTTAACAAAACCTCAACCAGTTTTTCAACCTCACATGTGTGAAGTCCCGTTGTGGGTTCATCAAGTAAATATAAGGTGCTTCCCGTATCCCTTTTTGAAAGCTCCCTTGAAATTTTTAACCTTTGAGCTTCACCGCCACTTAAAGTTGTTGCAGGCTGTCCCAATTTTAAATATCCAAGTCCTACATCCCTCAATATGGAAAGCCTTCTTTTAAGCGATGAAAAACTGTCAAAAAAGGAATACGCTTCATCAATACTCATATCAAGGACATCGTAAATGTTTTTTCCCCTATAGTGAATTGAAAGTGTTTCCTTGTTGTATCTTTTCCCTCCACATGCATCACACACAACGTACATATCAGGTAAAAACATCATCTCAATTTTAACAATTCCACCCCCTTCACAAACTTCACACCTTCCACCTTTAACGTTAAATGAAAATCTGCCAGACTTATATCCCCTAACCCTTGCCTCAAATGTGTTTGAAAAAATCTCCCTTATATAATCAAAAATTTTCGTATAGGTTGCAGGATTGGATCTCGGCGTTCTCCCAATTGGAGACTGATCAATATTTATTACTTTATCGATATTTTCAAATCCCCTAATCTCATCAAATTCACCGTATTTAACATTTGTTCTGTAAAATTTTTTCTGTGCATACTTCCACAAAATATCAAATATGAGGGAAGACTTACCACTTCCAGATACACCTGTTACAACATTAAATCTACCAAGGGGAAACTTTACATTTATACTTTTTAAATTGTGTTCCCTTGCGCCAACTATCTCTAAAAAATTCTCAACCTTTTCCCTTTTTCTTGGGAAGATCTTAACATTATGCCTTTTTAAATACTTTCCTGTTATGGATTTCTTACTTCTTACAATTTGATTAAGTGTCCCCTTAGCAACAATTTCACCTCCATTTGCACCACTTCCGGGACCCATATCCACAATGTAATCTGCACTTCTTATGGTCTCAAGATCGTGTTCAACAACGATTACCGTGTTTCCAAGATTCCTCAAATTCTTAAGGGACTTTATCAACCTTTTTGTATCCCTTGGATGAAGTCCTATACTTGGCTCCTCAAGTACATACAAAACCCCTGTGAGTTTAGAACCAATCTGGGTTGCAAGTCGAATCCTTTGAGCCTCACCTCCACTTAAAGTGGTTGCATTTCTACTTAAAGTTAAATATGTAAGTCCAATCTCTTCAATAAAACTAAGTCTCCTTACAATTTCATCGATTATCTTCTTACCAATTTCGTGCCTGGCACCGCTTAAACCATTTAAATAATCCATCAAAAAAGTTTTTAAAGTGGTGATATTCATATCTGAAAGCTGGGATATATCCTTACCGGAAATCTTAACTGAAAGGACTTCCTTAGAAAGTCTTTTTCCGTTACATTCCGGACAGGTTACCTCCTGGATATATTTTTTAATCTCCTCCCTCATCTTCTCGTTTTCACTCTCTTTAAACTTTTTCTCCAAAAAACCAACTATACCCCCTGGTAGAGAAAAATTTCTTAAACCATACCTATTTGCAAAAAAACCATATAAGATCATCTCCTTAATATCTTCCGGTAAATCTTTAAATTTTGTATTCTCAGAAATTTTAAAGGTTGAAAGTAAAATCTTGAGATACCTTTTCAAATACTTAAAGTGAAATTTCTTAACTATTGGGATGCTATTAAGAACGTTTTTCTCCTCATCAACCAAAAGTGATACATCAATTTTAGGTAAAACCCCAAGTCCACTACATTTTTTACACGCTCCATAGGGACTGTTAAAGGAAAAAATTCTTGGGGACAATTCACCTATTGAAAAGCCGTGAATTGGACAACCAAAATTTTCACTAAATACTATTTCCTCTTTTTTGTCAACATCATAAAAGATTACAACTCCATCCCCTTCCTTAAGTGCAAGCTCAACTGAATCAAGAAGTCTTCCATAGATATTTTTATCAAGTACCACTCTATCAACAACTATTTCAATGTTGTGCTT
>JALULU010000081.1 GCA_027040585.1 Acidobacteriota bacterium
TCAGTAGCTGCTTTTGGAATAGGCTGTATGGTACAGTCAAATTCGATAGCATCGGCAATAAGTGATAATTTTCATATACCAAGACTTTGGGTTGGAATTGTTTTATTTGTAGGTGTGGCGCTTGTTATTTTGGGCGGAATTAAACAGATAGGAAAGGTCACCTCATTTTTAGTACCTTTTATGATACTTTTTTATGTGATTGCTGCTGTAGCTGTTATAGTCATAAATATAAAAGAAGTGCCTAATATTTTACATCTGGTAATTAAATATGCCTTTACTCCCATGGCGGCAGCTGGCGGTGTTACAGGGTTTTTAGTTAAAGATGCCATAAGATATGGTGTTGCAAGGGGCGTGTTTTCAAATGAATCTGGACTCGGAAGTTCTCCAATAGCTGCTGCGGCTGCACAGACAAAGAAACCTGTTACCCAGGCTCTTGTAAGTATGACCCAGACCTTTATTGATACAATTGTTGTCTGCTCAATGACTGGAATAGTAATTCTTATGTCAGGATTGTGGAGTAGTGGAAAATTTCAAGGGGCAAAGTTGACATCAGAGGCATTTAATAGTGGACTTAGTTCAAATATTTTGGGTTCACTTGTGGTTACAATCGGAATTGCACTTTTTGCTTATTCGACAATTTTAGGCTGGAGTTATTATGGTGAGAAATCAATTGAGTTTCTTTTCGGAACAAAAATAATTTATCCATATAGGTTTTTATTTTGCGTTTTTGCATTTTTAGGAACTATTTTAAAGATAGAATTTGTCTGGCAACTTGCCGATACAATGAATGGGTTAATGGCAGTTCCCAATTTAATTGGATTGCTCGTTTTAAGCCCAATTATAATTAGAGAGAGTAGAGAATATTTTAGGGAACTTAAATAGTCCATTTAAAGGGATTTTTGTGAAATCTGGCCTGTTATTTATTTCATAGAGGACCTCATATAAATTTTTTCTCAAGATTAACAGATTTAATAGGGTTATATCTTCTCTGGATGGACGAACTTCCATTTTTTTAAAATAATTTTTTAAAAAATTAAAAGTCAGGTTTTTAAAAATGTCAAAATTCTCATTCTTTAAATTTATCAAGTAGTCAATTGATCTTACCATTCCGGCAACATCATATAAAATGGGGTAGATTTCACTTTTTCTACCAATTGGCTCTCCTTCAAAATCCACTATATATAGTTTTTCATCTGATAAGACAATTTGTCCAAGATGATAATCTCCGTGAATTTCTGACGCTGGGAAATTACAATTGTCAAAATTAATTCTTTTAGTTTTTTCTAAAAAAGGTTCTAATTCAATTGAGGTTAAATTATTTTTCAATCTTTCCTTCAAACTTACAACTTCACCAATTATTTTATCAATATCATTTTTTTTAATTTTTTCTCTTTTTAATTTAATAAAGCAATTGTGGAGGTCTGCGGTGATTTTTCCAATTCTATTTAACATTTCCTTTGAGTTGGAAATATTTTTACCTGAAAGATAATTCCAGAGGTCATCTTTGACATTTAATTTTTTTTGTATCAAAAATAATGGATAAATTTTTTTATTAAATTCATAGAAAATTGTCCCAAAATATTCTGGCGTATTCTTAAAGCATTTCTCCAAATTTTTTAAGATTGAACTCTCTCTTAGGGAATATTCTGAAAGTTCTCTATAAAATTTTATAAATAAATCCTCTCCAGTTAATATGGTATTTGATGAATTCCCATTTAAAATTTCTATGTTTTGAATTTTATTTTTATAGATCTTTTTACCTGAATAATAAAGCGTTCCTTTTTTTGTTTTAATAACATTTTTCTTATCCAACAAAAGGCTTAGAACTTTTTTTATTTCTATATTTTCATTGCCATCAAAAATTGGGTAAATATGTTCTTCATTTATTTTTAAAAATAATAGTGAATAAAATCTATCAATTATTTTAAGAGAATTAATTTCTTCTGCTTTTTCCCTGAAAAACCTTTTCTCTTTGAGATTTTTAATTATTTCTTTTTCTTTTTCCACTATTATTAATAATAAATTATTTTTTTATATAGTTAAAGAACATATAATAACTTTCTAAAAAGAAAAACAGAGGTTAATTTTGAAAGTAGTTTATTTTACAAAGGAGTTTCCCCCTTGTGTTTATGGGGGGGCAGGGATTCATATTGAAAATTTATCAAAAGAGATGTCTAAACTATGTGATGTTGAGGTTAGAACCTTTTGTAATAAATCTTTTGAAGAAAAAATTAAAGTGATAAAGTCTAAAAAATGGGGGGAAATTTTTGGAGAAAATCCCGAAGGATATCTAAAGGTACTTGAAGTCTTTTCTGAGGATTTATCTTTATTAAAAGAAAAAATTAATGGGGATATTATACATGTACATACCTGGTATTCAAATCTTGCAGGGGTATTGGGTAAAATTCTTTTTGATGTTCCACTTGTTATTACACTTCATTCCATTGAACCACTGAGGGTTTGGAAAGAAAACCAGTTAAAAGAAGGATATAATTTAAGTAGATGGGTTGAAAAATTTGCGGTGGAAAATAGTGACGGTGTGATAGCTGTTTCAACTTCGATGAAAGAAGATATAAAGAGAATTTATAAAGTACCAGAGGAGAAATTGGAAGTCATTTTTAACGGTATAGATAGTAATTTTTTTAAGCCTACATTTAATAAGAACATACTTCTAAAGTATGGTATTAATCCAGATATTCCTTATATTCTTTTTGTTGGCAGGATGACAAGGCAAAAGGGAATAGATCTTTTGTTAGAAGTGTTTAAAAAATTACCGGATGGGATTCAACTTGTGATGTGTGCTGGAGCACCAGATACAGAAGAGTTAAGGTTAGAAATAGAAAATGAGGTTTATAAATTAAAACAAAAGAAAAGGGACTTAATATGGATAGAAAAAATGGTGCCGAAATCTGAACTTGTTGTTATCTATTCACATGCAAATGTGTTTTGTTGCCCTTCAGTATATGAGCCATTTGGGATAATCAACCTTGAGGCTATGGCGACAGAAACTCCAGTGGTTGCTTCAGAAGTTGGTGGAATAAGGGAAATTATAGAAAATGGAAAAGAGGGATTTTTAATTCCAATAGACGTATTAGATGATCCTATGAAGGGTTTTAATGTTTTAAATAGAATGGAATATGTGGAAGAATTTGGAAATAAAATATTGTTTTTACTAAATAATCCTGAAGTTGCTATGAGAATGGGTAGGGAAGGTAGAAAAAAAGTGCTTAAAAAATTTTCATGGGAAATGGTGGCAAAAAATACCTTTAGGCTTTATAAAAAGGTTTTAAAAAAATAAATTTTCTATTAGTATAGAATATAAAAAATCTTTTAGAGGTGCTTTATGGATAAACTTATAACCCTTGATAGATTTATTTTAGATCAGGAGAGGCTTTTTCCCAGAGCCACAGGTACTTTTACAGGATTAATTCAAAATATAGCCTTTGCTGCAAAGGTTATTTCAAGAGAAGTAAACAAGGCAGGACTTGTGGATATACTTGGATATACCGGGTATAAGAATGTTCAGGGCGAAGATGTACAAAAGTTAGATGTTTTTGCCAGAAATGTTTTATACAACGCTCTCTGTCATACAGGTCAACTCTGTGTAATAGCTACAGAAGAAGATGAAAGTATTGTGCCCATTCCTGAAGAGTATCCACAAGGAAAATATGTGGCACTGTTTGATCCCCTTGACGGATCCTCCAATATAGATGTAAATGTAAGTATTGGAACAATTTTTTCCATCTATAAAAGGATTTCAAAGGCGGGTCCCGGTACTGTTGAAGATTGTTTACAGAAGGGAACGGAACAGGTTTG
>JALULU010000082.1 GCA_027040585.1 Acidobacteriota bacterium
AGAACTCCCTTGTTAAGAGTGGAATTTTAAGGTCTGAAGATAAACTTTTACATCAATCAAAATACATTCCTTATGGTTTTAAAAATGCCAGTGGCATAAAAATTTTTTTCAGAGATCTTCTCCTATCTGATATGGTGGGATTTACCTATTCAAAATATAATGGGAAAAGGGCAGCAGATGATTTAACCAGTAGGTTGCTACTGATAAGAAAAAATCTCCCTGAGGACGATAAGAAGTATGTGGTTCCTATTATTTTAGATGGTGAGAACGCATGGGAGTTTTATAAAAATAATGGAAAAGAGTTTTTTAAATACCTATACAGTAATTTATCAGAAAGTCCATTTTTAAAATGTGTTTCATTTTCCGATTATTTAAAAATTAAAAGCACAAAGCCTGTTCTACCAAAAGTTATGGCGGGTTCATGGATATATGGTAATTTCTCCACCTGGATAGGACAAAAAGAAAAAAATAAGGCATGGGAATTTCTTGCAATAACTAGAAAGAAGTTTAGTGAAGTGGCCATGGATGTTGAAAAAGGTGTAAAAAAGATTGACCAATATAGTTTAAAGAAGGCATTTAGAAATATTTTGATAGCTGAAGGGAGTGATTGGTTTTGGTGGTATGGAGAAGATCACACATCTGAATATGAAGAGGAGTTTGATGAGCTATTTAGAATGTATTTAATTCAGAGCTATAAAGAGATGAACGAAAGGATTCCAGAAGAATTTTTTGAACCAATTATTAGAAAAATTGTTGGCTATGAGATTCAACCACCACATGAATTGATTACTCCGGTTTTAGACGGATATATAACTGATTATTTTGAATGGTTACCGGCTGGTTTTTTTACAAATAAGTATACATATACCACAATGCAGAGGGTTCACAATATTTTTACTGGGTTTTATTTTGGGTTTGATAGAGAAAATTTCTATGTCAGGGTTGATGTCCCTAAAGAGATATTAAATGATAAAAAGTATCCCTTTGTTATGATTGTAAATTTTAGAAGGCCAGGAAATATTCAATTTAAATTAATAAAAGACAATAAAAGGGAATTTGTAAAGTTTTTTAAAGAAATATTGGATTCAAATGGAGATGTGGTTGAAGAAAAAGATTTCAATACTTTTGGAGTAAATAAAATAGTTGAGATTGGAATACCATTTTATGAAATAGGGGTTAGAAAAAATCAAAACCTTGAGTTTTCAGTTAGCCTATTTATTGGGGATAACCTTGCAGAAAGAATGCCTCAAAGTGGATACGTTTCCCAGAAGATTTCAATAGATGAATTTGATAAGTACTATTGGATTGTTTAAGGTATAGAGGCATGGAAAGAAAATTAAAACTTGTTTTTGGTATCCATATACACCAGCCAGCTGGAAACTTTATAGAAGTTTTTGAGAATAACTACAAAAAATCTTATCTACCCTTTTTTAAACTGCTTGGAAAATTTCCTTCAATAAAACTTGTATTTCACTCTTCTGGAATTTTATTAAAATATCTTTTAGAAAAAGAAGAATTTTTAAATATTTTGTCTAAACTTGTTGACAATAACAGAATAGAAATTCTAACAGGTGGCTTTTTTGAACCGATTTTCCCTGCCATTTTTGAAAAAGATAGGGCGCTTCAAATAGAAAAATTGTCAGAGTTAATCAGGAAAAAATTAAATTATGACCCTGATGGGATATGGCTTGCTGAAAGAGTTTGGGAACCTCATATAATTTCTTCCTTAAAGAAATCTGGCGTTAACTATATTTTGCTCGATGACTACCATATCCTTTCTTCAGGTATATCCAGAGAAAAATTGGATGGATATTATATTACTGAGGATGTAGATGATTACATTGGAGTATTTCCTATTGATGAGAGAATGAGGTACTTGACCCCATGGGCAGTTGTAGATGAGGTGGAAAAATATTTAAAAAATCAATTTGAAAGAGGAAGAAATTTAATTGTTGTTGTAGACGATGGAGAAAAGTTTGGTGGATGGCCAGAGACTTATAAATGGGTTTATGAGGAAAAGTGGTTAGAGAAATTTTTTAATATGATTGAAAAAAACAGTGATTGGCTTGAGTCTACAACATTAAAAAGCTATTTTAATGAAAATGATTATAGGGATAAAATTATTATACCTCCTAATTCTTACATTGAAATGGGTGAATGGGCATTACCTCCAGAATCAGCTGTACAATATGGAGAATTAAAGAACAGGCTTAAAAATGAAGGTATATATGAGGAGAATAAGATATTTTTGAAGGGGACTCTGTGGAGAAATTTTTTAATTAAATACAATGAGAGCAATATCTTAAATAAAGTTGGGACTTTTCTTTCAAAGGAACTTGATAAAAGTGGAAAATATGATGATGAGGCTTTAAATTCACTTCTTGAGTCCCAGTGTAATGACGTTTATTGGCATGGAGTTTTTGGTGGAATTTATCTTCCCCATTTAAGGGAAAATGCATATAGGAAATTTAAAGATGTCTTTAAAGTTTTAGAGGGTTATTGGAAAGAAACAGGATTTTCACCTGGAGTTAAGAAATATGACATTGATCTGGATTCTAAAGAAGAGTTATTGATAAATTGTAGTGAGTATTTTTTAATATTTAAACCAGATATTTGTGAAATTCCCCTGTTTTATTTAAAAAGTTCTGGCTTGAATGTATTTGATGTGATTATGAGATATAGGGAAAGATATCATATAAAAAAGCTTGAGCAAGGAGCAGTTTTACTTGATGATGGAAAAAAACTTGAGATACCTGAATTAATGGGGTTTGATATTAGGCCAAGATGGGGTAATAGAAAATTTTTAGTAAATGATCCACTATCTCCAGAGAAACTTGTAAAAGGGGATTTTTCTTCAGAAGAGATTCTGTATAGAAGCAATACAATTTATGAAGATGAAACATCCTTTAAAGTTGAATCAGAAGGTGACAAACTTATAGAAGTGATAAAGTTTTTAAAAAATAAACCCTCTTTTGAAACTAATGTAAAAAATTTAACAGAAAAAATAGTTACAATTTCTTTTGATATTTCCACGTTAACCCATAGGGATATTGAAAAATGGATAAGTTTAGATGGTGGAGATAGGTTTGGTGTTGGAGAGCAAAGATTTTGTGAGAAAATAAAAAAAATTGAGGTGGTGGATAAAAGAAGGAGTTTCAAAGTTTCTATAGAATCTGATTCTGATTTTTCACTGTCTATATATCCAATTTTTACATATTCACTTGATGTTGACAAAATAGAATCAACTTTTCAAGGTACTTGTTTAACCTTGTTTTTTAATAAATATGATTTTTCATATAAATTTTTGGTAGAGAGGATTTAGAAAATGCCAGAATTGAGACACGATCCTATTCAGAGAAGGTGGGTTATTATTTCAAGTGAAAGAGGGAAAAGGCCAAAGGATTTTCAACTACCTCCAGAGGTTACTAAAAGTACAGAAAACTGTCCATTTTGTGAGGGTAATGAAGATAGAACGCCTCCTGAAATTTATGCAGTTAGGAAAGAGGGCACCAATCCAAATGAAAAAGGTTGGAAGATAAGGGTAATACCTAACAAATTTCCAGCACTTATGGTTGAAGGAACACTTGACAGAAAGGGGATGGGAGTTTATGACAGGATGAGAGGTGTGGGGGCACACGAGGTTGTTATTGAGACCCCTGAACACAATTTATCCATGGCTGATATGAGGCTTGAACATATTGTTAAAATTTTAGAAACATATAAATTTAGATGGCTTGATTTAAGTAATGATGAAAGACTTAAATACATTTTGATATTTAAAAACCATGGTGAGGCGGCGGGAGCATCTCT
>JALULU010000083.1 GCA_027040585.1 Acidobacteriota bacterium
TAATTGGGTGTATAAATTCAAGTTTAAAACCGTGTAAATAGAGCCTATTTGAAGGATTTCCTCCATATAGTACATCTCCAAGTATGGGAGTTTTATAAAAAGCCATGTGAACCCTAAGTTGATGTGGCCTCCCACTTTTTGGAGTTAATCTTACGAGAGAAAGTTTTTTACCCTCCTTTAAGATCTTAAAGTAGGTTATTGCTTCCTTTCCCCTGTTATAGGCAACTTTATACTTGTTTAAAAACTTTATATCCCTTGCAATTTTTGTCTTTATTCTCCCCTTCTTTTCTTCCAATTTTCCAGATAAAACTGCCACATATTCCTTTTTAATCTCTTTTTTTCGAAACAGCTCGTAAAAAATCCTCTCAACTTCCTTACTTTTCCCAAATATCAAAAGCCCTGAAGTTCCCATATCAAGCCTGTGGATTACAGATGGTTTATGGTTTATTCCAATTTTTTTAAAGTAGATTTCAACCCCCTTTTGAATACTTCCTTCAGCACCTGTTACAGATAAATTCACGGGCACACCAGAGACTTTGTTTAAAACAATAAAGTACTCATCTTCATAGACAATTTCATCTTTACTTACTTCATACTTTCTGTAATTTAAATCTTCAATATAGGCTACCTTTATCCTATCACCAGCCTTAAGAGTATAACTTACAATGTGACACCTCTTTCCATTTATAAAGCATCCCCCTGCCTCAATTATTTTCCTTACACTCCTCCTTGAAAGGGAGGTTTTTTCAGATAAAAACTTATCAACTCTTAAATTTTCATCTTCTTTTTCAGCCACAAATTTAAAAATTTTCATAATTTTTTTAAATAAAAGTAATTTAGGTGTAAACTATAACATAAGAAATGATTTACAACGTAAAAATAAATAGAGGTATAATACCATGAAAAAGGTAATTCTATTTTTCGTTGCCCTCCTTATTTCTTTAACAGTTTTTTTAATACCAATTCCAAATTTATCTAAAGGTGGACTTTTTACACTCTTTATATTTGTATTTGCATCAATTCTCTGGATGAGTGAAATAATCCCACTTTATGTAACTTCCTTTGTAATACTCTTGCTTGAAGCACTCTTTTTACCCCACTACTTAAGTGGAGTTAGCTACAAACACTTTTTCTACCCATTTTTCTCCCCTGTAATTGTCCTCTTTTTAGGTGGATTTACAATTTCAAAGGGACTTCACAAATACTATTTAGACAAAGCAATAACCCTTAAGGTTGTAACTTCCGTTAAGGGAAAGCCAAAGACACTTATTTTATCCTTTATGCTTGTAACAGCCTTTCTATCAATGTGGATGAGCAATACTGCTGCAACAGCACTTATGGTTGGGGTTGTAATACCTGTTCTTGAAAGGGTTGAAGATATAAACTACAACATAGCACTACTTCTTGCAATAGCCTTTGGTGCAAATATAGGTGGGATGGGCACCCCTGTTGGAACTCCACCAAACGCAATTGCAATAGGAATATTAAATTCCCACAATGTACAGATTCCCTTTTTAGAATGGATGAAGGTGGCAATGCCAATATCCTTAATTTTACTTGCCACAACATTTATAATTATAATTCTACTTTTCCCCTCAAAGGTTAAAGATGTGCCATATGAACTTTTCGTTAAGGAAGAAAAGGAAACTGAAAGTTTTACAAAGAAATTTAAAATCTCAAAGTGGTCTGTGGTTGTGGTATCTCTTTTGACAATACTTTTCTGGCTTCTATCGGAGTGGATAAAGGTTAGCTCCTCTATTATTGCAATACTTCCAATAATAGTGTTCTTTGGTTTTAAAATATTAGATGTAAATGACTTTAGCTCCCTTGGGTGGGATGTCCTCATATTAATGGGTGGTGGATTATCCTTAAGTAAGGCAATTGAGGTTTCTGGGCTTTCAAAGTGGATTGTAAATGTGCTTGGATTAAACAGTGTAAGTCAGCTCTATGTTTTAATAGGTTTTATGGCAATAACAATTTTTCTTACAAATTTCATATCAAACACGACAACGGCAGCACTTATTTTACCCCTTGCAATAACTGTCTTTAAAAATCCAATACTCTCCGGATATGCAATTGCCCTGTCTGCATCAATTAGTATGCTCTTACCTGTTTCAACTCCACCAAATGCAATTGTTTATAACACAAGAAAAATTCCACTCTTTGCAATGATTAAGGCAGGAATTGTGGTAATTATTGTTTCAGCTTTAATTTTATTTACAGGACTACATATATCTTTGAGTTTAGGGTAGGGTTTAAAAAAAATATGTAAAAGAGAATCGGTGCCAGGCACGAATGTAGCACAGACATTCTTGTCTGTGTATGAATCACAGGAACGATTGTAGCACAGACATTCTTGTCTGTGTCTGAATTCAGGATGGTGCCAGGCAGGAAAATTTTAAAATTTAAATTTAGTGATTTTTCCCAATTTTTCTATTATCCTTTTTGCTATTTCAGTATTATCGTAAAAATGTCCATATATTGCATCAATTACTCTAACATTTTTTAGAATTGTTTTTATATTTTCGGATAAAAATTTATTAAGTTCCTCATCATTTTCATTTTTTATTTCAGCCAATAGGTTTTTAGAACCCATAGCGAGGTCAATAATATCTTCAAGGTCTTTACTTGTAAGGGGGTCTTCTATACCTCTATGTAAGAAGGCTTCCAATTTAGTTGCCAGAAAATATGGAGGGGATAGTATTTTAAGTTCTAACCCTTCAATACTTACAACCTTTGCTTTTTTAACGCCCTTTTGAAACCAGGAATTGGTAAATCCCACAATTTCTTTTTTAGTTGGAATGACATCAATTTGAAGAAAATCCTTTTTCAACCTGCAAATATTTGTGGATAAAAGGTCCTCTTTAAAACCTTTCTCTTTGAGTTTCTCAATTATTTTATAAAATTCACTAATGTTTGAAATCTCTACTACAAGGTCAACATCCTCTGTTCTTCTTAAATGTATCGCTAAACGCAACTCTTTATCAATTAAAAATTCCAATATTGAACTTCCAGCGAAAACAACCTCATCCAACAAATCCTTTATTTCTAAAGCAACTTTTTTGACTAATTCCCTATTTTCTCTTTTGAATTTCATTAAAAATTTTCTCTAAGGATTTTTTTCCAAATTCATTATCCCTTACATTTTTACTTCTTAGAAAATCAAGTGTTACAAAAAAAGAATAGATATTTTTATCTTTTAAAGAGATTTGTGGAACATTTTTATGTATGGGTTTTACGGTATAGCCTGAAACATCACCACTGGCATATTCCCAAACAAAAACTGATTCACCTATTATTTTCTCATTTAAGTCAAAAACCCTTGAGGATAGCGTTTCAATTCCTATGGAAGGAGCACCTATTTCCATGGGAAAAAGGAATTTAAGGCAGCAGGTTAAAAAATTGTAACAGTTCTGAACATTGATTTTGTAGTTGCTTAGCTTTTTCTTTTCACTTTTAGAATTCTGAATTTCATAAATCAATCCCCTTTTAACCAGATTTCCAACAGAGTAAAAGACTTGTGATTGGCTTAAGAGGAGTTTTTCTCCCATTTTTTTAAATGTAGAATTTTCAGATTCAAGTAAAATTCCTGCTATTACTAATATTTCAACACCTTTCATATTTTTATTCTAAATTCAAGAATATAGAATGTCAAATTTTTTTATGTAAAAAAGTGCCAGGCACGAAGACACGAATGTAGCACAGACACGAATGTAGCACAGACATTCTTGTCTGTGTCTGAATTTTGTTTGTGTATTAATTTTGTCTGTGTATGAATCATGTGTCAGAAT
>JALULU010000084.1 GCA_027040585.1 Acidobacteriota bacterium
ATTCTATTGAAAGAGATAAACTGGATACGCTCCCGGGGAAAAAATTAGTATATCTTCCCTGGACAGAGCAGCAACAACTTTTGAGGGAAATTCTGTCTGGACATAAAAAAGTAGCAATGCAATATTCTCCGGAGAATGCAATACCCTACGTTTCATTAGTCGATGGCGGTACAATAGAGCTGGTTCAGAAAATGGGGGTGGAAGTTGTATCTTCTGCCGATTTAATACAGTACTTTGAAGCGGTAATAGACCAAAAGGGGCATGAAAGTCATATTGAAACCGGGAAAATTGTTCATGCAATAAAAGATGAAGCATTTAGAAAAATCAGGGAAAAATTTGAAAAGGGAGAAGAAATAACAGAGTATGAAATACAACAATTCATAGTTAAAAAATTTGAAGAAAACAACTTAACCTGTGAAGAGGAATATCCTATTGTTGCAGTAAACGAAAATGCTGGCAATCCACATTATGAGCCAACAGCTGAAAAGACTTCCCACATTAAAAAAGGAGATTTTGTACTAATTGACCTATGGGCTAAAAATAAAAATCCTGGAAGTATTTACTATGATATAACCTGGGTTGGATATCTTGGAAGTGAAATACCTGAAAAATATATTAAAGTTTTTGAAATTGTGAGAGATGCAAGAGATAAAAGTGTTGAATTTGTTAAAGAAAAGTTTGAAAGGGGCGAACCAGTATATGGATGGGAAGTGGATAAAGTTTGTAGGGATTATATAGAATCAAAGGGGTATGGTAAATATTTTATCCACAGGACTGGACATAATATTGGGGAATATGTTCATGGTAATGGAGTAAATATTGACAACCTTGAAACACAGGACAGAAGACAACTTATTCCTAATATTTGTTTTTCAATTGAACCGGGAATTTATTTAGAAGACTTCGGTGTAAGAAGTGAAATAGATGTATTCATTAAAAATAATTACGAGGTTGAGGTAACTGGACCTAAACAAATGGAAATTATTAAGATAAATGAATACTAAGGAGTAACTATGCAGATATATTTATACCTGATAGTTATTTACCTTTTGGTCTTAATGGGCTTTAATTTTTACAGATCAAAAAAGGTAAAGAACCAGGAAGATTTCATGGTGGCGGGCAGAAGCCTATCATTGAAAGTAATGGTATTTACACTTATCTGTACATGGATAGGTTCTGGCACGTTTATTGGTGGAGCTGAATTCGCTGCTAAAGCAGGGTTTAGCAGTTTATGGATGCCTGCAGGTGCATGGGTAGGAATAATAATAATTTATTTTTTAGCTGGAAAAATAAGGACCTTTGGACAATATACCATTGGAGATATTTTAGAAGTCAGGTATGGTAAATTTGCAAGAATTTTTGGAGCAATAGCACTCATAATAAGTTTTACAGCCATAGTTAGTTATCAATTTAAAGCTGGTGGATTTATTTTAGATATAATCACTGACCATGCTATAAACACTCAGATGGGAACCATTTATACAGCAATATTTGTTATAGTCTTTACTGCATCTGCTGGAATGCTTGCAGTTGCATATACTGACCTTCCAAATGGGATTATTATTGTCCTTGCCTGTATTATAGCCCTTCCATTTACATATTTTGCTTCAGGTGGAATAGCAAAAGCAGTAACTGTTCTCCCCCACAATCACTTTACTTTTTTTGGTGGATTTGGAGACCATCCAGCATTAAAAGTTGGAGCTTATTTTCTTTCCACCATGCTTTTACTTTTAGGAATTCAAAGTATGTATCAAAAATTTTACAGCGCTAAGACAGCTAAAGAGGCAAAACAATCGGTAATACTGTGGGTTATAGGCACAATAATAGTAGAATCTGTTGTAGTATGTATTGCAGTTTTTGCATCTGTTAAATTCTGGCCTCAAATAAGTCAATTTTTAAATAGTGGTGGTAAATCTGGGATGGATCCCGCAGCCATAGTACTCTGGGCTGCAAGAAAACTTGTTCCCACATGGGTAGGGGTATTTTTGCTTGCCGCTGCATGTGCTGTAGTTCTTTCCACTGGAATGAATTATTTACTTTCCCCTACAACAAATATCATAAGAGACATATATCAGAAATTTATAAACCCTAATGCTTCACAAAAGACTGTAGTATTCCTTCAAAAAATCATGATAGTAATACTTGGTATTTTCGCCTTATACGCTGCACTTAATCTTGAATCAGTTTTAGAAACAGCATACTTTGCTTACACAATTTATGGTGTAGCAATAACCCCCGCTCTTTTAGCAGCACTTGCATGGAAGAGGGCAACAAAGCTTGCAGGAAATTTATCTATTTTATTTGGTACTGTTGCGGTTATATTTTTAAAAGTTATAGGTTATGTATACCCACATATAATGGTACCCTATAACAATCCCAACGGTGACCCATGGGGAATCCCAATAATTTATCCATCCATAATTATATCTTTAGGAACTTTAATCATCGTTAGTTACTTAACAAAACCCCCCTCTAAAGAAGTCTTAAAGACCTTTTTCCCGGATAGAGAGGGGAATACAAAATGATATATTTGATCATATCCGATATACATGGAAACTTTATTGCCTTAAAAGAAGCACTTAAAGTAGCAGAAAAGTACAATTGGGAAGAAGTTCTCATTTTAGGGGATGTTGTTGGATATTACCCATATCCAAACAAAGTTGTGAAAGAAGTAAAAAAACTCCTTAACAAAAACAAATATTATAAAGATGCAATAATAAGGGGAAACCACGATAAAGTTTGCTCAGGCATAGACGAGGGATACACTTTTAACAACAATGCCTATAGAAGTGCTATGTGGACTAAAGAATTTTTAAAACCTGAGAATAGAAATTTTCTATATGAATTACCAAAAGGGCCTAAAAAAATAAATGACCTCATAACAATTTGCCACGGATCCCCAATGGACGAGGATTATTACATACTTTATGAACAGGACGCCTTTGCCAGTTTTTATTCAGTAGAAACACAATTCTGTTTTTTTGGACATACTCATATTCCCGGATTATTTAAATTGGATACAAAAAGCAGTTTTTTTACTTATTTTATACCTAAGGACACATCATTTTTTAAACTGAATATGGACAAAAGGTACAAATACCTTATAAACCCTGGTTCTGTAGGTCAGCCAAGGGACAACAATCCAAATGCCGCTTTTGTTATTTTTGATAGTGATCGTGGATTATTATTCTTTCACAGGATACCTTACGATATTGAAAAGGTTGTGAAAAAAGTTCAAAGAGACAACCTTCCCATATTTTTAGCGGAAAGATTAAAAACAGGAGTTTAATTTAGTCTTTTTGTTAAAAATCTTATCTAAACCTTTTCGGAGTTAAAAATGGAAAATCACAACGTAAGAAAAATTCAAATAGAAAAACTTATTTTTGAAGAATTAAGGTGCATAATCCCTTATGAAATGTCTGACCCAAGGGTTGTTAATATAGAAATAACAAAAGTTATACTATCGGAGGATTTAAAAAGAGCTAAAGTTTATTTTATTTCAAGATGTGAAAACAACCATTTTTTAGAAGAGGAGGTTTTAAATAAAGCATCTGGCTTTGTCAGATTTGAAATAGGAAAATCCATTCAACTAAAATACATCCCAACTTTATCATTTTTTTTAGACAAAGAATTACAGGAGGAAATAAATTATGAGTAAAAAGCATGGAGCTTATTGGTATATATCAGCAATTTTTTTTATCATAGCAATAATATGCCTTATATTTGTCTTAACGCTATTCTTTTATCCCAATAATCCCCTTTTAAAAAGCAATATGCCTAAAG
>JALULU010000085.1 GCA_027040585.1 Acidobacteriota bacterium
GGGTAAATTTACACCGTTCAAATATAATCATAAATTACGACATCCCCTGGAATCCAACAAAGATGATGCAAAGAGCTGGAAGAATCAATAGAATTGGTACAAAATTTGATAATATTTACACATTTAACTTTTTCCCAACCTCAAAAGCGGAAAATGAAATAAATTTAAGGAAAATTGCTGAAAGTAAAATAAACGGTTTTTTAACCCTTCTCGGTGGGGACGCTGCAATACTTACTGAGGGAGAACCTGTCACATCCCATGAGCTTTTCAATAAATTGTTGTCTAAAAAAAGTGTAACAGGTGAGGATGTCGAAGAAGAAAGCCAGCTAAAATATTTAAATGTTATTAAAGAAATCAGGGAAAAGAACCCTGAACTTTTCAATAAAATTAAAAGACTACCAAAAAAGGCAAGGTCTTCAAAAATTTTAAATCCCAGGGAATTCAAAGATTATGCAAATGGTTGCATAACCTTTTTTAAATGGGGGAAACTCCAAAAATTTTTCATAACAACAGAAAAAAATATAACAGAAGAGCTTGACTTTTTAAAAACAGCTAAAATATTTGAATGTGGTGCTAAAGAAAAAAGGGAAAAAATTGGAAGTAATTTCTATCCCCTTTTTGAAAAAAACAAAGAGGCCTTTAAAGAATCTACAACTGAAGAGTTTCTCTTTGAAAAGAGAAGGGGTAATAAAAGTTCTTACAAGGTTTTAAAAATCTTAAGTATCACATTAAAAAACGCAAAAAAATTCACCGAAGAACAGGAAAATTTCTTAAAAAGGGTTATGGAAAAACTTGAAAGTGGGGATATACCAAAAAAAACAGTGAAAAAAGTTAAAAGAGCCTTTGAAAATTTAAAAGATGATATCACAAATCCAATGGTGGTTTTAGCAACACTTAAAAAAGAAGTCCCTGAAAAATTACTTTTAGATCACTATGCCGAACAAATCAGAAAAATGAAAGAAAGAAAAGAGGTGATATTGTCATTATATTTAAAAGGAGTAGAAAGTGAATAGAGAACAGGCAAAGAAACTTATAAGGGAAACCTTTGAATCCTCTTTTGATAAAAAGAAATTTACTATCTTTATAAAAAATCTTCTCAATAAACTTGATGAAACAAAAGCATTTCATGCACGAGGTTATGTAAAACACCCCTTCAAGCAGGTATCTAAAGTAATAAAGACCTATGAACGAATTGGAAGTTATACCGATTCTCAAAACAATAAGATTGATGTTTTGATCGTTTATTTAGAAATGAGAAGTTCTCTGGATAGAGCACGCACAACAATGAGAAACTTTGTAGCACGGTATCTTAAAGATAGAGGTGAAAAAGATGCAGCTTTGGTTGCTTTTGTATCACCCGATAAAGAGGATTGGCGGTTTTCTCTGGTAAAAATGGATTATCGCTTTGAAAAGGGAAAAGGTGGTAAACTAAAGATAAAAAAAGATTTTACCGCAGCCCGCAGGTGGTCTTTTCTTGTTGGGAAGAATGAAAAGAGCCACACAGCCCAATCGAGACTTGTACCCATCCTTGAAGATGATGAGCATGATCCTACACTTGCACAATTAGAAGAGGCATTCAACATTGAACCTGTTACAAAGGAATTTTTTGAAAAATATCGTGATCTTCTTATTCGGACAGTGGATGAACTTGATAAATTAACACAGACATTCCTGTCTGTGAAAAAAGAATTTGAAGCAAAAAATATTAACACTGTTGACTTTGCAAAAAAACTCCTGGGTCAGATTGTATTTTTATATTTCCTCCAGAAAAAAGGATGGTTTGATGTTGAAAGAGATGCAGCACGGGGAACAGGGCCAAAGGATTTCCTTAGAAGACTTTTTAACAAAGAATATGGCGATTACAACAATTTCTTTAACGATATTTTAGAACCTCTATTTTACGAAGCTCTTGCACGGGAACGGGACGACAACTTTTACTCAAGATTTAACTGTAAAATTCCCTTTTTAAATGGTGGACTTTTTGAGCCAATTGGCGGTTATAATTGGATACACACAGACATAAACCTTCCCGATGAACTTTTTTCAAACAACAATAAAACACCAGAAGGCGATAAAGGCGATGGTATTCTTGACGTATTTGACAGATTTAATTTTACCGTTAAAGAGGATGAGCCGCTTGAAAAAGAGGTCGCTATTGACCCGGAACTTTTGGGTAGATTATATGAAAAGTTTAACGCCATAAGACCAGATAATTTTTACGAATATAAGAAAGCTCTGGCAAGTGGGAAAAAGAGTCTTGAGAAGAAATTTAACAAAAAATTTGGGGTTTATTACACACCGAGAGAAATTGTACATTACATGTGTCAGCAGAGCTTAATTTATTATCTCAAAGGTAGCACAGACATTCCTGTCTGTGATCTTGAAAAACTCATAAAATTTGGAGAACAATATACTGAGAATGAATCAACTGTTTTAGAAAAGGGAAAGGAAACAAGTTCTTATAAATACAAACTTCCTGAAACTATAAGAAAAAACGCAAAGCTCATTGATGATAAATTAAAAGATATCAAAGTCTGCGATCCAGCAGTTGGTAGCGGTGCCTTTCCAGTTGGAATGATGCATGAAATTGTCAAGGCAAGGAATGTATTATCTGTTTTTATAGAAAGTAACACAGGCATTCCTGCACAAGGTAACACAGACATTCCTGCCTGTGGAGATCATTGTAACACAGGCATTCCTGCCTGTGGGGATGATTGTAACACAGGCATTCCTGCCTGTGATAATATAACCATCACTCGCCGCAACCTACCACATTGGACAAGGTCAGACTCAATTTACTGGGTTACTTTTCGCCTTGCTGATTCTTTACCACAGGAGAAGATCAATCAGTGGAAAAATGAATATGATAGCTGGTTAAAGCAAAATCCTAAACCATGGGATAATAAAAAATGGCAGGAATACAATAATCGATTTGGGATTAGATTGGAAAAATGGCTTGATAGTGGATATGGATCATGTATTTTAGCAGATTCCAAGGTTCGGGAAATAGTTAGGGAATGCATTTTACGATTTAATGGAGAACGACTTCGTATACATTCAATGGTTATTATGCCTAATCACGTTCATATGTTAATAGAACCTATGTCAGGTTATTCTATTTCTCGCCTATTAAAAGGAATGAAAGGAGCAAGCGCCAGAGAGATAAATAAATTCTTGAAAAAAACAGGAAATAAAGTCTGGATGGAAGAATCCTATGACCACATTGTTAGAAGTGAAGATCAATATTATCACTTTGTCAAATACATTAATGAAAACCCAATTAAAGCTAATCTACCTGAGAATAGATATTGGATATATCAGAGTCAGAGTAACACAGGCATTCATGCACAAGGTAACACAGACATTCCTGTCTGTGGAGATCATTGTAACACAGGCATTCCTGCCTGTGAAAATGAAAGAGTAAACACACAGACAAGAATGTCTGTGCTACATTCTACTTACAATTTTAAACGAGAGTGCATAGAGAACTCCCTTTACGGTGTAGATATTGACCCAGGAGCTGTGGAAGTTGCCAAACTCCGCCTCTGGCTCTCTCTTATAGTAGATGAAGAAGACATAGAAAAGATTAAACCCCTGCCTAATCTGGATTATAAGATTGTTCAAGGCAATTCCCTTTTAGGGGTTGAAAAAAATCTATTAAATAAAAAAATATTCAATAAACTTGAAGAGTTAAAACAAGTTTATTTCAATGAAACAAATCCAGTAAAGAAGCAGAAATATAGAAAACAGATTGAGGAATTAATAGGCAAAGTTACC
>JALULU010000086.1 GCA_027040585.1 Acidobacteriota bacterium
GAAATAGAAATAGTTATTTAAAAATTATTTTAGGAGTTGGAATAAAATGTTTGAAATTGTAATTTTAGGTTTTTTATTTGGTTTTTCAATAATTTATGCAAAGTTGAACAAGTTTGACACTATAAGTGGTATGGCAACCCTTGAAGATTTAACCGTTGCTAAGACCATGTCATTTGCAATAGGGCTTGGAATAGTAATTTTAAATTTTGAAATTGGTTTTGGAATTGCTTCATTTCACATTAAACCGTTTATTTTAGGTGGCGTAATATTTGGAGGTATTCTCTTTGGTGTGGGCATGGCAATACTTGGTTATTGCCCTGGGACACTTGTAATTTCAGCTGGTGAAGGAGCAGTTGATGCCGTTATTGGTTTAATTGGAGGACTTTTAGGCGGACTTGCTTTTACAGTTTTTTTCCCTTTTTTGAGGAATTTCTTAGGTCCAAATTTGGGTAAAGTTTCGCTTAAATCTTTACTTGGCAGAAATATTCTTTTTTATGTTTTGGCTACAGTCATTGGATTTGGTTTGATAATTTTATCCTTTTATTTAGATAGGATTGAAAAGGAACCAAAGGATAAAAAATGGCTTTATTCAGGGATTATGTTAGGAGTTTTAAATCCAGTTATTTTTTTAAAAATTGTTCAAAATAGACCTATAGGTGCTTCAACTTCTTTTCCATATTTGGTTGATAAAATTTTTGGCTTTACGATAAATCCTTATTTTAAAAAGATTAAAACAGCGGGTTATTGGGAAATAATTTTTCTTGTAGGTGCTCTTCTGGCAGGGTTTATAATTTCAACAATTAAAAGGGAATTTAAATTTAAATTAATTCAACCAAGGTGGGAAAAATATAAAGGAAGTTCCAAACTTAAAAGAGCACTTATTTCTTTTATTGGTGGATTTATTCTCATTTTTGGTGCAAGAATGGCAGGTGGATGTACAAGTGGACACATTCTTTCAGGAGTGATGCAACTTGCAGTTAGTAGTTTTGTTTTTGGAATTTTTGTCTTTATAAGCCTTTTAATTGCAGGACATATATTTTACAAAAAAAGATAATAAAACTTGCCTGGCACCATTTTTTATCACAGGTTTCATGTTTTATAGAGAATAGAAAAATTGTGCCTGGCACTATTTTTTTCTTGACATATTTTTTTAATTTTATATAGTTAGTATTCCTAACTAATTTAGGAGCATTTTATGAGAGATTTAGAAAATCAAATAGTTTACGGAATTGAAAAAATTTGTAGGTTACATAAGGCGGTAATCGAGGAAAAAGCAAAAAGGGCGGGAATAAGCTCTCTTCAGGTTGAGATACTTAAGTTTATCTATGATGGGAAGGGGGAGTCTTTAACAGAGATTTCTGGGGAATTTGAGTTAAGTAAAGCCACAGTGAGTGAAGCGATTAAGAAACTTTTAGAAAAGGGTTTTTTAAACAGGATTAGAAGTAAAATTGATTTAAGAAAGCAGGTCTTAAAGTTAACTGAGAAGGGAGTTTTATTAATAGAGGAACTAAAACTTCGTGAACATTCTATTTTTCATTTTTTTAAAGAATTTGATGAAGAAAACCAGCATATATTTTTAAATATTTTAAAAAATATTTTGTTTAAAGTTTCTCAGAGTGGATTAAGTAAACGGATAATCTTCTGCTTTGAGTGTAAAAATTTTTCAAAGGTAGATAATGAGAATTTTTACTGTTTAGTTCATAAAAAGGAATTTCCAATTGAGGAAGTTCGTTTAAATTGTAGAAAATTTCTTAAAAATAAAAATTAAAAAGGAGGATGTTATGTCAATGTTTTGTTTTCAGTGTCAGGAAACCGCAAAGGGTATAGGTTGTACACTAAATGGAGTGTGTGGTAAAAAACAAGATACTGCTGTGCTTCAAGATCTTTTAATATTTGTAACAAGAGGTTTGTCCTGGGTTTCAATAAGAAGTAATGAACTACCTGAAGACCTTGAAAAAAGAGTTAATAAATTTCTTTTAGATGCCCTTTTTACAACGATTACCAATGTGAATTTTAATTCTAATGACATTAAGGATAAGATAGAATATGGTCTTTCACTTAAAGATGATGTTATCAAGTATGGAGATGTAAATTTAGAGGGTTCACCTGAAGCTGCTATTTGGAGTGGGAAAAGGGTGGATTTTGATAAAAAGGCGTTAGAGGTTGGAATTTTAAAAATAGAGGATGAGGATGAAAGGTCCCTTAAAGAACTTATAACCTATGGAATTAAAGGAATGGCTGCCTACGCTGAACATGCTTATGTTTTAGGTTTTGAAAAGAAAGAAATTTTTGATTTTATGAAAAGGGCTCTTTCAAAAACTTTAGAGAAGGTTTCAACAGAGGAACTCATCAATTTTGTCTTTGAAACTGGAAAGTACTCAGTTGAAACAATGTCACTTTTGGATGAAGCAAATACCTCAACCTATGGTCATCCAGAAATTACAGAGGTTGATCTTGGGGTTGGGGACAGACCTGGAATACTTATAAGTGGACACGATTTAAAAGATTTGGAAGAATTGTTAAAGCAGAGTGAAAACAGTGGAATAGACATTTATACACATGGGGAGATGTTGCCTGCACAATATTACCCCGCATTTAAAAAATATTCACATTTTAAAGGAAATTATGGAAATGCGTGGTGGCGTCAAAATATAGAATTTGAAAAATTTAATGGCCCCATTTTAATGACCACAAATTGCCTTGTGCCTCCAAAGGATTCATATAAGGATAGGGTTTACACAACAAGCGTAGTTTCCTTCCCAGGAGTTAAACATATTCCAGAGGGTAAAGATGGTAATCCTAAAGATTTTTCGGCCATAATTGAACACGCTAAAAAATGTGATCCACCTGAGGAAATTGAAAAGGGAAAAATCATAGGTGGTTTTGCTCACAATCAGGTGTTGGCTCTTGCTGATAAGATCGTGGAAGCCGTTAAAAGTGGAAAGATTAAAAAATTTGTCGTTATGGCAGGATGTGATGGAAGGATGAAGTCAAGGGAATACTATACTGAATTTGCTAAAAAATTACCAGAGGATACTGTGATTTTAACTGCAGGATGTGCAAAGTACAGATATAACAAATTAAATCTCGGTGATATTGATGGGATACCAAGGGTTTTGGATGCTGGACAATGTAACGATTCCTACTCGCTGGCAGTTATAGCTTTGAAATTAAAGGAAATTTTTAATTTAAACGATATAAATGAGTTGCCTATAGTTTACAATATAGCATGGTATGAGCAAAAAGCTGTTACGGTACTTTTGGCACTTTTGTATTTAGGTGTTAAAAACATTCACCTTGGACCAACCCTTCCAGCATTTCTCTCACCAAATATAGCAAAGTTTTTGGTGGAAAAATTTAATATAGGAACAATTTCAAATCCAGATGATGATGTGAGAAATTTTTTAGGTTAAGATGATTTTTTAGTGCCAGGCACGACTTTTTTTGTGCCTGGCACCATTTTTTAGTATAATTTCTATATGGACGTTGTAACTGGTGCATATGGATTTCTTGGAAAATACATCACAAAAAAATTGCTTCAAATTGGACACGATGTAAATACCCTTACAAACTCCCCAGATAGGGAAAGTCCCTTTGGGGATAGGGTTAATCCAATTCCTTTCAATTTTGATAACACTTTAAAGCTTAAAAAAAGTTTAGAAGGGATTTCAGTTTTATACAATACCTATTGGGTTAGATTCAACCATCCTCCTTATTTTACCTTTAAAAAGGCTGTAGAAAACAGCAAAATACTTTTTGAAGC
>JALULU010000087.1 GCA_027040585.1 Acidobacteriota bacterium
AAAAAATTTAAAACACTACTATACATTAACGAGGTAAAAATATAAGGAGAAATTTCTTTCATTAAAATATTTGATAAAATTTATAAGTTCAGTCGTTATATTTTTTCCCATTTTAAATTTCAGAAAACATTTAAGATAATTTACATCCTCTTCATCAATAAAATTTTCTGAACTCTTCAAAATAAATTCAGCATCCTTTAGATCTTTATCTTTAATGAGTTTTTTTATCCATTTAAATAGAATATCGCCATATTTTTTTGAAATAAAGTTGTTTTCTGATAAGAAAGTAAAAGTTCTAATGTCTTTTTTAGAAGAGGAAAAAATTTTATATAGGAGATAGTTCTGTAAATCTTCATTGTTCACACTTTTAATCGATTCTACCCCTTCTTCAAAATTCCCTTCTTCAATATTGTAATAAATAAAGTAGAGGAAAAGTGCATTTCTTAAAAAAGAATCTTTTTTTTCCTTTGCCAGAAAAAGATATTTTTTATAATCTTTTTTTATCAATAATTTATGAAAATTAGATTGTTCTATATCTGATATTGGAAGTTTAAAAAAATCACTTATAGTGAGATAGACTACTTTTTTATTACTTGAAAAAAGAAAATTAGATAAAAATACCACAAAGACCAAAGAAAAAATATAATTTTTCATCAAGCCCTATCGCTTTACTCTTCCTCACTATGAATAACAGGACCAGGATATTCAGATCCCATTAATGCGGGATTTCCTTCTGCAAGGATTTTAATCAATTGCTCATGTAAATAGTCAATTTTTGAAGCAACTATAGGTGATACCCTTTGCTCATATGCCTCTCTCGACCTATCTATATCTTTTCTAAGCCTCTTGTATAAATCTCCCAACCTCCTACCTTCAGCGACTTTTTCCTCATTATAAAGTTTTATCTCTGAAACAAGAAGCCTTGCAAATCTTTTAGCATCTCTATGCATTTTCTCTTCTTCAGGAGTTTCCCATAGAGGTTTCTCTTCTGGTACTTCTTCAACAGCAGTCTCAGTTACCTGACTTTCAACAGGTTCTTTTTCCCCGGATATTTCTTCTTCAAACTGCTTAACAGCCTCTTCATCTTTCTTCTCTTCTTCTATTAACTCTTCCGGAGTTTTAGACTCAAATTCAATAGATTCCCCCTCACCACCAGGTTCATTTTCAAGCTCAATTTCCTCTATTTCATTAACCTTTTCACCTTCATCAACATAGAGTTCATATTTTTCAGTTTCGTCCAAATCTTCTGCTGTCACAGTTGCGCCTGCATCAATTATTTCACCAGCATCAACATTTTGAGGCTCACTAACAATGATTTCTTCTGAATCAAGTTCAATATCAGGTACGGGAGTATTCTCTTCAACAATAAATTCATCTTCCATTGGAGTATTTTCAACCAATTCCACTTTACTCTCCTCCAATGGCTGAAATTCCAAATCTTTTACAGTATCGCTTTCAACTGTTTCAATTTTTTCATCCTCAATATTCCCTACCTCAGACAGAGATTCCTCCTCCTCTTTACCTTCACTTTCTAACTCAGACACAATCTCCTTCTCAACTTTATATCCATCTCTCACAATTTCCACATCTTTTTCTTCACCTTCAACTTCTAAAGTTTTAAAAATACCTTCCTTAACAACAGAAGGTGGAGTCAATTCTATCCCAGTTTTCCTTTTTAATGTGCAATTTTCTATCCACGTTGCAGCAATTGTGCATAAGAATTGTATTTTTTCAATATTTACAACAGAGGCTTTTCCATCTTTACCACCATCTATGAAGATAAAAGCAGGTATCATGCCAAAAACTACGAGTGGGACGACATAAAACTTATCCTCACCATAGATTTCAAGCCCTTTTAAAAATGGATCATCCATATATTCTTCATATGAAAAAAGCTCAATTTTTTTATGACCAAGTACAGTTGTTAAAACTGAACTTTCATCAAGGTTTATCTGAAAATTTGAGAGCTTTTCATCAAAATTTTCTTCTTTAAATCCATAACTTTTCCACCCTTTAATAACATCTTTCTTTAAAAGTAACAACAAACTCCTATTGCCAAACTTTGAAACTGCCTCAAGTAATTTAAATAAAATATCCTTTTGCTTAAGATTAGTATATATTTCAAATGCACCATTTAAAAAATTAGAAAAGTCATTTACAGCTAATTCTTTTTCCTCTTTCAATAAACTAAGCTCATTTGATAAAAATTTAACCTTTCTTTCCAGATCCTCATAATCTGAAAATAAAGTTTCCAAATCTTCAACATCAACATCAATTGAATCTAAAGAAGAAAAAATATTTTCTTTAAATTCTTCAAAAACTTTATCAATACCATTTTCAAGCTCATGCATTTTGTCTTCTAAATTGGATTTAAATTCTCCAGAAACTCTTTCTCTAATTCCATTTAAAAATTGTTCAATTTTTTCTCTATTCATCTTATCAGTCTCCCATTCACAATTTATCTGATAATAACATTAAAAAAATATAATTGTCAATATTTTCTTATCTTAACTTTCTAACAATGTAGACTTAAATTTATCCTCAGTCTTTTCAAAAATCAATATATTTATACAATTTTTCTTTAAAAGCATTTTTTTTAATACTATAAATTAATTAATATCTTAAAAAAGCTCCTATATTTCCATATTTTTCAAGGCCAAGTCCCTCTGATATCTGGGTAACTTCAACACCTTTAAGAAGTGCTCTATCAACAATTTCTGTTATTAAGTTATCTATTTTAATCATAGAACCACCACAAGTAGGGCATTTATCCTCAAAAATTGCAATATTCCCACAATCAATACATAATCTACCTTCACAGTCATAATCCCTTAAAAGAACAATGTGTTCAGCTTTATTTTTATTCAGATTATAAATAGTGTTCTCCAAGCCTAAAACCGCTTTGCCTCCACTTTCACTTGTCTCAATAAGTTTATTAATCAGTTCTCTACGATTTAGAAGACGTTTAATACTCAACACATTATTAACTTTTTGAAATATTTCATGTTCAGGTGTATCTATTGTCATTTCAACATTCTCAATCAATTTATCTTTCACATATGCATGCAGTTGCTCTTTAAAACCCTCAAAATACTCATTTTTACAAGCCACAACAACTCCGTCAAGTTCCCTTTCCTTAAATATTTCAAAAGTCTCCTCAGCAACTCTTTTAAAATGATGTAAAGTTTTTTCATCCACCTTCCTCGCATTCTTTTTCTCATCATAGCCCTGCCAGCCTCCTCTTTTCACCTTTGGTGGTACTTTAGTTGATAAATCTTTTAAAAAAGAAATTTTTTCAGTAGTTATAAGATAAAACTTAGCAAAATGTTTATCAAAGATTACAAATAAGGTTTTTCCATAAAGATCTTGCTGAAATTGTAAAGGTAAAATATATGGAGCATATGATATTACAGCCCTATTTCTCGGTGAAAGAGGTAAAGGTATCTCATAAAAAAAATCTTTATTCAAAAAGAACGCCAACCCCTTATGTTTAAACTCCCTATAGTTACTCAAAACATGATTTTCAAGTTTTTCAAAATGCCCTAAAAGTTCTTTTTTTAAATTTTTATCATCTATTTTGTCGATTTCCAACTTTTTTCTATTTGTCAAACTTTTTAAAGAGGTATAAACTTTCTTAGGTAAAAACTGACTTCCATCACAATTTAAATAAACAGAAAGCACATCAGTTTTATTAGATTTAAAAGAAGCTAAAAATTTAACGTCTTCGCGTTCAAACATTTAAAACCTCCTATATTTATTT
>JALULU010000088.1 GCA_027040585.1 Acidobacteriota bacterium
TTTCAAGTCTTGGATTTTTAGCATGTCTTTTTGCACTTGGAACACTTATCTGGCATACATTAATCACTTCTCCAGATGAGTTGTGGGTTTTATTTGCGATGGTTGCTGTGGCAACTTTTATGGAGGGGGCATATATTCTTTTCTGGAAGAAACCTGAAAGTATTGGAAGGATAAAAGTAAAAAATTAATGGAAAAATTTATTTTTTAGATTTTTTTTGCTACAACTAAAAAATTCCATTTGAGTTCTTTTTCTTCAACTATTTTAAAATTTTCTTTTTTAAGTAATTCAGAGACTTCTAAAATGTCATAGTAGTATTCATCTATACCTGTCTCAGTTCCCTTCTTCCAGTCAACTATTATTAATTTTCCATCTTTTTTTAATCCCTTACCTGCTTCTTTCAAGAATTTTTCTCTATTTTTTATGTGGTGAAAGCTTCTTATGAGATAGATTATGTCAAATTTTTTATTTAATTTTGAAATTTCTTCACCGCTTAAGGGAAAACATTTAACTTCGTTTTCCTGCCTTTGGTATAAAAAGGGATCAATGCCGTAGCCATAAACCTTAAATTTTTTTACTATTTTTTTTAAAAGGTTACAGTTTCCTGCTCCGACTTCAAGTAGTATTTCACCACCTGAAATATATATTTTAAGGGATTTTGTTAAAAGAGAATCTCCCTCTTTTTCCATAAAATATAGCATAAATGATTTTAACATAATTTTGAAACTATGGTGTCAGTCAAAAATTTAAATTTAAAATTTTGTGCCTGGCACCTTTTAGTGTGGTAAACTTAAAATGTTATAAACCTCAGAAAGGAGTAAAAAATGTTTGAATTTAATTTCACAGAAGAAGAGAAAAAGTTAAGGGATGAGGTGAAGGATTTCGTAAAGAGTGTTCCCAGGGATTTGCTTATTAAAATGGATAGGGATGAGGTAAAGTATCCAAAGGAGTTTTTAAAAGAAGCAGGAAAGAGAAATTTACTTGGACTGAGATTCCCACAAAAGTGGGGCGGAAGGGGACTTCCATGGACAGGTGAGATAATTGCCCTTGAGGAAATTGGTGTATTGGGAAATGCCCTTGCATGTCTCTATTCACTTGTCAGTATAGTGGGTGAAGCAATAGATAAATTTGGGACGGAGGAACAGAAGGAAAAGTATTTAAGGCCGATGTTAAAGGGTGAATTATATACCGCTGAGGCACTTACAGAACCAAGGGGTGGCTCAGATTTTTTTGGGGCAACAACAGTTGCTGAGAAGAAAGGGGATTATTACATTTTAAATGGTCAGAAGAGGTTTATTGTAGGTGCTGAAGGTGCAGATTTTTTTCTGGTGTATGTTAAGACAAATCCCAATGTGGATCCCAAAATGGGTTTAAGTGTTTTTATTGTTGAAAGGGATATGGGGGTTAAAGTTGAGTATTTGTATGATCTTATGGGAACCCGTGGAGGTGGAACTGGAAGGATTTTGTTTAGAAATGTAAAGGTCCCTGCAAAAAATCTTGTGGGAAAAGAAAATATGGGGGCACTCATTTTTAATCAGATGATGATACCTGAGAGGATGACAAGTGCGGGGGGTGCGATTGGACTTGGAAGGGCTGCCCTTGAAATAGCAACCAGATACAGTAGCAGAAGAAAAGCCTTCGATAGGCCTATAAAAAAATTTCAGGGGGTCAGTTTTAGAGTCGCTGATTCCATAAGTGTACTTGATGCTGCAAGAGCGCTTGTTTACTTTGCTGCAAGGGCGGTTGATGTTAATTCTCCAAATAGGAGGAGAATGGTTTCTGAAGCCAAAAAGGTTGCCACAGATACCGCATGGGAAGTTATAAATCACGCCATGCAGATAATGGGAGGGATAGGTTATACAACTGTTTATCCAATTGAAAAATATTTAAGGGATGCAAGGCTTACAATGATCTGGACAGGCACAAATGAAATAATGAATTTACTAATTCAACATGAGTATTACAGAGAGGTACTTGAGAATGAAAAGGTAGGTAGAGATCTTGAAAAGGATGCCTCTTCGGCAGATGAAAGTGATGAAAAGGTTTTTGAATAGTGAAATTTTGCCTTTCTTGACTTTATATTTACCTGATGTTATAAAACCTTTCTAATTTTGTAAGGTGTGGTGAAGAAAATAAAATCAAATAGAGACAAAATTCTTCTTATTTTTCCCAAAACTGGTCAGGATGTCTATGGTATAAACGTTGGACTACCTCTTGGTATTTTATACCTTGCAACGGTGTTAAAACAAAATGGCTATAAACCTGAAATTATAGATGAAAGGGTTGTGGAAGATTTTGATTCAAGTATTATTTCTGCATTAGATAATAGTATATTAATGGTGGGTATTTCATGTAAAACAGGTTTTCAGATAAGGGGCGGACTAAAAGCTGCATCAGTTGTAAGAGACTTTAATCCAAAAATTCCCATAGTTTGGGGTGGAGTCCACGCAACCCTTGTACCAGAATCCACAATTTCTTATCCACTTGTTGATATCATATGTCTTGGGGAGGGAGAGGAGACAATCGTTGAACTTGCAAATACACTTCTTTCAGATGGAGATTTATCAAGGGTTAAGGGTATATGGTATAAAGTTGATGGGAAGATCTTTAAAAATAGCCTTAGACCCCTTATAAAGGATCTTGATACCATTCCAATTGTGGATTATAGTCTTATTTCAATAAATGATTACATCACAATTGGCCATATAAGTAGAATCCCCCAGCTTCAACTCTGTACATCAAGGGGATGTGTATATAGATGCGGGTATTGTTACAATTTACTTTTTAACAATGGAAAATTTAGGGCTAAGTCTGCTGAGAGGACCTTTGAGGAGATTAAATTAATTCATGATAAATTTGGGGTAAAATCAATTTTTTTCTATGACGATTATTTTTTTGCAAGCTTAAAAAGGGTGGAGAAACTTCTTGCTCTGCTTGAAAAAAATAAACTTAATATGCAATTTGAAGTTAGTTGTAGGGTGGATTTTTTAGATAGGGCTTCTGAGGATTTTTTAAACAGGATGAGGGATTGTGGATTTACTGAACTTCTAATTGGTGTGGAATCCGGTAATGATGAAATTTTGAAACTTATAAATAAGGGGTTTACTGTTGAACAGGTTTTAAGGGTAAATAAAAAACTTGCAAAATTGGGAATTTCTGCAAAGTATAGTTTTATGGCAGGATTTCCAGGTGAGACTCGTTCACAGGTTTTAGATACAGTTAATTTAATGATAAGACTTGTGAATGAAAATCCCCATGCAAGTGTTACTCCCCTTGGAATTTTTACCCCCTATCCCGGAACTGAACTTTATAATTTATGTATTAAAATGGGGCTGACCAATTTTCCGCAAGAACTTGAGGAATGGGCTGACTACAACTGGGTGGAGGCAAGACACTCCTATTTAACCCCATCACAAATTGCATTTTTAAACAAACTTAATGTTATGAGCCGTTTTTTTGACAGAAAAGCCTTTGAGAGATTTGGAAATAAGTTTTTAAAACCTGTAGTTATGGGATTTTACTCATTTTATAGATGGATAAATTCAATTAGATTGAGGTTAGGTTTTTTTTACTTTATGCCTGAGACAAAGATTATTAATTATTTTCAAAAAATTTATATTGACAAATTGCACAAAAAATTGATCAGGGAACGGACTTCAATTTTAAAAGAAAATAAAATTAA
>JALULU010000089.1 GCA_027040585.1 Acidobacteriota bacterium
ATCCTCATCCATAAAATCAATGTTCATATCTAAAATATAATTACCTGCCCTTTTACCAAAAACAAGCCCTTCTAAAAGTGAATTACTTGCAAGTCTATTTGCGCCATGAACTCCAGTACAGGCACACTCACCACAAGCAAAAAGTTTTTTTATTGAAGTTCTTCCATAAGTGTCAGTTTTTACACCTCCCATAATGTAATGGGCAGCAGGTGCAACAGGTATATAGTCCTTTGAAATATCTATATCATATTCAAGACACCTACTAAAAAGTGTTGGAAATCTTTTTTGCAGAAATTCCTTTTTAAAATGAGTCATGTCAAGATATACAAAATCTACACAGCTATTTTTCATTTCAAGGAAAATAACCCTGCTTACAACATCCCTTGGAGCAAGTTCTCCAAGGGGATGGTATTTCAGCATAAATCTCTCACCTTTCAAATTCTTCAATATCCCACCTTCTCCCCTCATTGCTTCAGTCAAAAGAAAAGTTGGAGCACCCTTTTTAGCAAAGGCAGTTGGGTGAAATTGAACAAACTCCATATCTTCCAAAACTGCACCAGCATCAAATCCTAAAAAATGTCCATCTCCAGTGGATAATTCACTATTTGTGGTTCTTAAAAAAAGTTGCCCTGCACCACCTGTTGCAAGTATTACAACCTTAGATTTTATATCCAAAATCCTATTATTTTTTCTGTCAAAACAAAAGGCACCGCTACAATAACCATTTACTACTTTTAATTTTAAGCACAATGTATTTTCAACAAAATGAATATTTTCAATTCCTCTTGCTTTTTTTAAAAGAGTCTGCTCAATTTCATGGCCAGTGGCATCTCCATGGGCATGGAGTATTCTTCTTATAGTATGAGCACCTTCTTTTGTAAAATCCAGATCTCCTTTATTTCCCCTATCAAAATTTGCACCCCAATCTATAAGTTCTCTAACACATATTGGTCCCTCTTCAACAAGTACTTTTAAACTTTCTTCTCTACAAAGATAATCTCCTGCAGTCATAGTATCCTGAAAATGGTTAAAGGGTGAATCTTCTTCCCTGAGTGCAACAGCAATACCCCCCTGAGCAATATCAGTATTACACTCGAATAACTCTCCTTTTGTAATCACCAAAACATCATATTTTGCTGACAACCTAACTGCAGCACTTAAGCCCGCAATTCCTGAACCAATAATTAAAATATCACTTTTTCTTTTTTCAATATTTTCCATTTAAAATTCCCACTGAAATTGTAAAATCTATTCTACATCTCATTTTAAAAATAATCAGCAAAAATTAAGGTATAGTTTATTAAATCTGTTAAAATACTTTTTAGAAGTTAAAATTGATTTTTTATGGATAATCACTTAAAAGCAATTATTTTAATGCTTCTTGCCCAGTTTTCATTTTCTATTATGGACCTCTTTATAAAAATAGCGGTAAAAAGAATTGGAGTATTTGAAACTGTGTTTTTTAGAGGGCTCTTTACAATGGTAATTGTGTTGGTCATTATATTATTTTCGAGAATATCAATATGGGGGAAAAATAAAAAATTACTGATTTTAAGGGGTGTTTTTGGATTTTTAGGATTAATATGTTATGTATTTGGAATATATTATTTAAAATTAGCCAACGCAGTTCTGTTAAATAGAAGCAGTCCCATATTTGTGGTAATATTTTCCGCTATTTTACTTAAAGAAAAAATCACAAAAAAACAGCTTTTGGCTCTATTTCTGGCATTTTTTGGTGTTATAAACATTATAAAACCGGGAATTGAAATAAATTTTATAGCAGGAATCGTTGGACTTATATCTGCACTTTTTTCAGGACTTGCTTATATTGTTGTAAAAAAGCTCAGCTACTACAACTCTCCATACACAATTGTTTTCTATTTCACCTTAGTTACAACCCTTATGACCAGCCCAATCCTACCTTTAAATTTTGTAATCCCAACAAAAAATTTACTGCTTGTTTTAATGGTAATAGGAATATCTTCAACGCTGGCTCAGGTTTTAATGACATATTCTTACAAAAAAGGAGATGCTGGCAAGGTTTCCATAGTATCTTACACAAGTGTTCTTTTTTCAGCCATCTGGGGATATGTATTTTTCAAAGAAATGGAAGATACCCAATCAATTATTGGTGGCATTTTAATAATTTTAAGTTGTATACTATTGTCTCAAAAAAACAAAAAAGAGGTAATTAAAATTGAAAATAGGAATAATATCTGACACCCACGACAATTTAAAAGCGGTAAAAAAATTTGTAAAAATTTTTAAAGATAAAAAAATAGATCTTTTATTGCATGCTGGAGATATTGTTTCACCATTTGTAATTGATATATTTTACAATTTAAAAATTCCACAGAAATATATCTTTGGAAATAACGACGGTGAAAAACTTTTTTTAAGTGAAAAGATTTCAAAGGTGGGGAAAATTTTAAGAGGTCCTATTTCCTTTAAAATAGAAAATGTAAAATTTGCAATTATGCATGAACCCTTTGGTATTGAATCCCTTTGTAAATCAGGTGAATATAATGTAGTTATTTATGGACACACACATGAAATTGACATCAGGAAAATTAATAAAACAATTATCCTGAACCCCGGCGAAGGATGTGGGTATTTAACAGGTGTAAAAAGCGCACTAATATTAAATACAGAAGACTTAAAAGTTGAGAAAATTATTCCCTGAATAAAACCTTAAAAAAAATAAAGACAAAAGATGCAAAAAGTGCAAATATAAAGCTTATTATTGTTATTAAAAGCCTTGGCGGAAAAGCCTTTTTTTCGTTAGGAACTCCCCATAGAGAGACACTTAATTCTTTAAAACCACTTTTCTCAATTTTCTTGGAGATCAAATATATATTCTCAATATCAGTTAATCCTCCCTTTATCAAGTTAATTTTAATATCCATTTCCCCAAGTTTTTCAGCCATTTCCTTTTTTAACTTAGAAATAATTGTACTTTTTTGAGTCACAATATTATCCAAAATTGACTTTTTTAGTGCAATTTCCCTCTTTTTATTTCCGACAACCTCTTTTAAATCCTTAATCCTCTCCTTAATGAAATTCAATCTACTCTCTAACCCATTTAACTCCACAATATCACTACCATAATTCGTAAGCATTTCAATATATGCAGGATTTAACTTTTCAATCTGAATATTTAAATCACTTAATCCCTTTAATGCGCCCTTTTTATTCTTCATTAGCTTGATAATTGCCAGCACACCTTTATCATCTAAATTTATATTTACATTTAAATTTTTACTAATTTTTTTAAGTTGCAAATTTTCCATTTTTAACCTGAGTTTTAATTCGCTTATCTTTTTCCCAATATCACCAGATTCCCCTTGTAAAGTGACAATTTCATCCTCAAAAGACGCCACTTCATCGTTCCACAGTTCAATTGGATATTTTGCTTCAAATAAATTGATTTTTTTATCCCACTTTGCACTTTCACTATCAATGTTAAAGGTATATTCCTTTGTTATTTTTACCTTTTCTTCTTTTAATTTATTTATCTTCTCCATCTCTGATTCATAAGTATTTATTGTGGACTTAGCATCAGAAAAAACTTCTCCCCCCATTTTAGACATATTTTCCATAACAACTTTAGCCCACAAATTTACCAATTTAGAGGCAACATATGGATCCTTATATCTAACAGTTAATTTAAGTGCATCAAC
>JALULU010000090.1 GCA_027040585.1 Acidobacteriota bacterium
TTTACAATTTACCCAGAGAATTCACAGGACAAATATTTTAAAAAATTAACGCCTGAAATAGAAGAGTTAAAAAAATTCTTTAGTAAATTTCAAGAGTTTTTAAAACCCTTTAAAGAAAGGATAAAAAAAAGCGGTGAAGATGCAATTTGCTCAGCAGGAAGAAGATTTTGCTCTATTGACCCATATGGGAATGTCCATCCATGCCCATTTTTAAAATTAAACTGTGGAAATATAAGGGAAAAAAGTTTTAAAGATTTATGGGAAAATTCTGAAAAATTTAAAGAACTTAGAAAACTAAAGATTAAAGATTGGAAAGAGTGTTTAACCTGCAATTCTTTTGAAATTTGTAGAATGTGCCCTGCAATCTCATTTATTGATTTTAAAAATGTATATAAGCACTCTGAAATAAACTGTTTTTATACTAAAATATTGTCTCAACTATAAATGGGAGAAATAAAAATGAAAAGGAAAAAATTTTCAGATTTTAGAAGTGATACAGTTACAAAGCCAACAGAGGAAATGCGTGAGGCTATGGCAAGGGCAGTTGTAGGAGATGACGTACTTGGAGATGATCCCACAGTTAAAAAACTTGAAAGACTTGCTGCCAAAACTATTGGGAAAGAATCTGCTATATTTGTTCCATCTGGCACAATGGGAAACACACTATCTCTTATGGTGGCAGGTGAAAAAGGAACTGAGATTATCCTTGAGGAAAAATCTCACATATATAACTATGAATCGGGGAATCTCTCAAAATTTGTGGGACTTATTCCAAGACCCATCCCTTCTGAAAATGGTGAGATGCCAATTGAAAAGATTAAAGAAAATATAAAGGTTTCCCTAAGAATGCACATCCCAAGAACAAGTATGATAGCACTTGAAAATACCCACAATTATCATGGTGGAAACGTTTTGTCCCTTAAATATATTGAAGAAATCAGTAAAATTGCAAGGGAAAATAATTTACATCTTCATTTAGATGGTGCAAGGGTTTTTAATGCCGCGACCTATTTAGATGTTGATGTTAAAGAAATAACAAAACATTTTGATTCAGTGATGTTTTGTCTTTCTAAAGGACTTTGCTCACCAATAGGTTCAATTGTTGCGGGAAAAAGAAAATTCATTGAAAAGGTTAAATTCTGGCGTAAGAGTTTTGGCGGTGGTATGAGACAGGTGGGTATTTTAGCTGCTGCTGGTATTATTTCAATTGAAAAGATGACAAAGAGGTTAAAGGAAGATCACAAAAGGGCAAGAATGCTTGCTGAGGGTATAGCAAATTATAATGGTATAAATGTAAATTTAGAAAATGTGAAAACAAATTTTGTAATGGTGGATTTAGTCGAAATGGATGCCTTTACATTCCTTGAAAAATTAAAGGAACATGGTGTTTTAGCACTTCCTTTTTCGGATAAAAGAGTTAGATTTGTAACACATAATGATATTGATGATGAAGATGTTTTTAGAGGAGTAGAAGCAATCAGAAAGGTTTTAGAATAGACTGTTTATTGTCAATTTAATGGGTCATAAATTTAGGTGATCAAATTTAGGGGAAATTTAGGGGACAGACCTCAATAATTTATTTAAGATTCAAAGACTTGTGGTAAAATTTCCACATTAATAGCCAACCTTCATAGTTTTTTAAAGAGTATTTATTGGGAACAAACCTATATACTTTTGTTGTCACATTCTAAAATACTTCCATATTAAGGTTTTTTAACTCTAAATAATTTTTGCTTTTTATTTTATAAAACCAATCCTGTTTCCAAACAGAGTCTCTTACTTCTTCAAAAATGGTTTTAATTTATTACTCCTTGAAGGATGTCTAAGTTTCCTTAAAGCCTTTGCCTCAATCTGTCTAATTCTTTCACGGGTAACATTAAACTTTTTCCCAACTTCCTCAAGGGTGTGTTCATTCCCTTCCCCCAAACCAAATCTCATTTTTATAACTTCAGCCTCACGTGGAGTTAAAGTTTTTAAAACATCTTCTGTCATCTCTTTAAGATTTAAATTAATAACAGCATCTGCAGGAGACATCACAGCCTGATCTTCTATAAAATCACCTAAGTTGGAATCCCCTTCATCACCAATTGGTGTCTCAAGTGAAATTGGCTCCTGAGCGATCTTCATAATCTTCCTGACCTTTTTTACCTCCATTCCCATCTTTTCCGCTATCTCTTTTGGATTGGGTTCCCTACCAAACTCCTGGACAAGGGAACGGGAAACCCTTACAAGCTTATTAATGGTCTCAATCATGTGTACAGGAATCCTTATTGTCCTTGCCTGATCCGCAATTGCCCTTGTAATTGCCTGCCTGATCCACCACGTGGCATACGTTGAAAATTTGTATCCCCTCTTATATTCAAACTTATCCACGGCCTTCATAAGCCCCATGTTTCCCTCTTGAATCAAGTCTAAAAACTGCAAGCCCCTATTTGTATATTTCTTTGCAATTGAAACAACCAGCCTCAAATTAGCCCTTATGAGTTCCCCCTTTGCCTCATTTGTAATTTCCTCACCCTTTTCTATTTCAAGTAGTGTTTTTTTAATCTCCTCTTTAGTGGTGAAAAATCTATTTTCAATATCTCTAATGCGTCTCTGATACTTTTTTATATTCTTTCTTAACATCTGTTTTTCTTCTTCGTCAACAGAGTTTTCCTTCAATTTTTTAAGTCGCTCTATTTCCCTCTCATACTCTTCAATTTTATTCACTACATCTATAATTTTGGCTTTAAAATTATCTACTTGTTGAGAAAGTAATCCAAGATCCCTGACTTTTCTGGCTATTGGGTATTTATACCTTGCAAGTTTTATCTTTAATTCCTTAAAATTTTTATCATCAGATTTTAAAGTTCTGAGTAATTTCTGTATCTCATTTGCCTTTTTTTCAAGTTTTTCTATTTCATTGACTTTTTTAACAAAAAAATCTACCTTTTCAGGTAAAATTTCCTCATTTATTTCATCATCATTCAACTCTATTATATTTTTAATCAAAAGGGGATCATCCTTAATCTCTTTCCTCAATTTCAAAATTTCTCTGACAATTATGGATGAGCGAGAAAGGGTTTTTAAAATTATCTTCTGCCCTTTCTCAATTCTCTTGGCAATTTCAACCTCACCTTCCCTCTCCAAAAGTGGCGTATGCCCCATCTCTCTTAAATACATTCTAACTGGATCACTACTTTTTTCACCATCAAGAATTCTTTTATCCTCAATTTTGTGAAGCTGTTTTTTTGCTTTTCGATTAGTAAAATCAATTTCTTCATCAGGGGAATATTCTAAAACATCTATGTTAAGATGTGAGAATCTGTCAAACAATTGATCCATATATTCATTGTCAGCCAACGATTCAGGAACATATTCATTTATCTCATCATAAGTTACATAACCCCTCTGTTTTCCAAGCTTTAACAGCTCGCCAATTGTTTCGTATTTCTTTTCCAAGCTCAAGGTTTACTACCTCCTTGACCTAAAATTTTATTTTTAATTGAATTTATTGCGTTTATAAGCTCCTTCTGAGCATTAAAAAGATTTCTTAATTCCTTTTCATCTCCTTTTTCCTCAGCTTTTTTTATTTTTTCCCTTATATTATCAAGAAAAGATTCAAGATATCTTTTTCGAAGCAAATTAATGCAATTCAATATATCTTCTTTAGAAAAATTCAATTGAACTCCTGACATAATATTCTCAAGAAAAGCATCATCCTCTCTACTCAATCTGGATTTTACATCTTCTATATTAAATTCCTCCCCTTTATCCAAAAAATCACACACAACCATCATTACTTTAGATTGGAAAAAATCAACAAAAGTTTCATTTTTATGAGAAAAATTTTTTAAAATTTTAAAAGTTTCGTCTGGAAATTTAAAAATAAAGTATAATAAGTCTCTTTCAGGCTTTGGTATATCAAAAATTCTTTCAGAAGCAACTTCTATATTTTCCTCAACATGAGAATATCTTTCTTCTTTTTTTTTCAAAAATTCTCTAAAAATTATATTTTTATCGATTCCCATTTTTAACGCCAATTCTGACAGATAAGAAGCCAACTCCACTTCATTTTTGACCAAAAGCAAAAATGGAAAAAATTCTTTAAATATACTCCCATTTCTTCTTGATGGTGGCAAATTGCTATACTTCTTACTAAAATGATTAAAAAGGAAACTTACAAAAAACTCTGCATTTTCTATTTTTTTAAGATATGCATTAGAACCAAATTTTTTAATATATTCATCTGGATCAAGTTTATTTTCAAGGCTAACTACTTTTATATTAAAACCGTTCTCTAAAAAAATTTCAACGGAACGTTTTGAAGCCTTAATTCCTGCCTCATCTGGGTCAAAATTAATCACAACATTTCTCGTATATCTTCCAATTATTCTCACCTGTTCTTTTGTAAGAGATGTTCCAAGAGGGGCTACAACATTTTTTACGCCATTTTGATAAAGGGAAATCAAATCAAAATATCCTTCAACAACTATTACGTAATTCTCAGATTTTATTTTGTTTTTTGTGAGATTAAGTCCAAACAACATCCTACCTTTTTTAAAAAGTGGATTTTCCGAAGAGTTCAAATATTTCGGTTCAGAATTTCCAAGAGCTCTACCTCCAAAACCAACCACATTATCCCTCAAATCAAAAATTGGAATTATAAGTCTATTCCTGAATCTGTCATAATATCTACCATCTTTACCTTTAATCACCAAACCAGCCTTTTCTAAAACAACACCAGAATACCCTTTTCCATTTAAATAACTTAAAAGAAAATTCCAACCATCTGGAGCAAATCCAAGTTTAAATTCTTTTATAACATCAAGATTTATTTTTCTATTTTTAAGATAACCAAGTGCATTTTTCCCCTCTGATTTAAACAAAAAACCGTGATAAAACTCCATTGCATCAGATATACAACTTTTAACCTTTTCAAACTCTTTATCTTTTTTATCTTTATAGGTATCACGAAGTGACAGTCCTGCCATATCTGCCAAATATTTCACCGCCTCCACATAATTTAATCCTTCAAGCTCCATAACAAGGGTTATTACATCTCCACTTTTTCCGCATCCAAAGCACTTAAAAATCTGCGTTTCAGGATTAATACTAAAAGAAGGGGTTTTCTCTTTGTGAAATGGGCAGAGTGCAAAGTAATTCTTCCCACTCCTTTTAAGCGTTAGATATCTCTCAGAAATTGATACAATATCTACTCTTGATTTTAATTCTTCAATAAAGGATTTTGGTATAGTCATTCTTATTTTTTAGACCTATTAAATTCCTCTTCCCTCTTTTCTACTTCATTAACCCCTTCAGTATAGCCTATTTCATTAAAAATTTTCTTAGACATATTAAATTCATCTTTTTCAAGATAGGTATAGCCAATTTTCTTTAATTTTTCATTATCCCCCAAGTCCCTTGCTATCCTGATTGAATTGGATAAATCACCTTTTCCCAGATAAATATCAAATATTTTAGACAATTTTTTTTCTCTATCACTTTTTTCATAAAATGAAAAAATTTTCTCTGCCTTTAGCAACTCCCCTCTTTTTAAAAAATCTTCTCCAAATTCTTCAACAAGTTGAGAATATCCATCATCCTTTTTAAGTAACTCACCTAATACTTTCATAACTTCCCCAATATTACCCCTTTCTTTAAAAGCGTTAAGAACCTTTAAAGTTCCATCCCTGTCCTCAATCTCCTCATAAATTGAAAGTGCTTTTTTATACTTGAAATCTTTAAAATATAAATGGGCAACCTTTCTGAGACCCTTAATATTTCTATATTCTCTAAAAATTTTCTCAGCATCTTTCAATTTCTTTTGTCGAATTAATTCTTCTGCCTTTTTAATTTCCTTGCTTTTCTTTGAAAAGGGTAAAATCACTAATAAATCCACCTTTTATAAGTTTTGCTATTTTTAATTTTTTCAAAAAGTTTTTTAAACTCTGGATTTTTTTTCATAAGATAAAAATCAAGATTCATTCTATTCTTTAAATATCTTAAAAAATATTCATTATTCTGCTTTCTCATCTCCATCGCTTTACTTCTAACAGCCCTACTTCTCTCTTTTTTATTTTCAATTTTTTTTAAATCAGGATTCCTTCTTAAAATTTCATTTATTAAAGCTTTTCTTGATCTATTAAACTTAGCATATAAATCCATAAATTTAGGATCAAGCTCTTTACTCAACTTTTTAATGGTACTTTTTCTTACTCTTTTGTATTCTTTCAAACTTTCTTTTAAATTATTTCCAAAAACAAAAATAAAAGTAAATAAAACAGCAAAAAATATAAAAATAGTTCTTTTCATAAAATCCTCCTTTTGATTAATTACATATGATAGGGGACTTTTTCATTTCGAATAAGAGGTTTTATTTTTAAACTCATAAGTTCTTTTCCCCTTTTTACTACAAGAACAAACTCTTTCTTTTTATAAATATTGGCCATAACATATTTTGTAAAAAAATCTACATTTTTGATTTTGTTCCCATCAATTGTAAGTATAAAATCCCCTGCCCTTAACCCAGCAGATTCAGCAGGGGAATTTTTATAAACCTTTAAAACAAATATTGATCCCCTATCTACATTAAAGCTTTTTCCAAGCTGAGAATTTACCTCAAGAAAATCCATTCCAAGATAGAAATTTAAAAGAAAAACACCTTTTCCTTTACTTTGTACCTTATTAGTTGTAGGAGAGGAAACCTTTTTCTCCTTATTTTCCCCTGGTACATAATATATTATTGGACTACTTTCCGGCTTTTCTATTTTATTAACTTTAGTATTTATTCCTTCTTCAATTGGAATTTTACCCACAACCTTTTCATTTTTCTTTCCTTTTTTCGACAAAATACCCACTTTTTTAAACAAAACAATATCCATTCTTTTACCATTTCTTAAAATATTTAACACTACGTCTACATTTTTTGGAATAAAATTTATCAAATCAAGAACCTGAAACTCAGACAAAACTGGCTGATTATTCACTGAAAGAATTAAATCTCCAACATTAATTCCAAGATTGTAAGCAATAGAATCTTTCCTGACATAAATAACCTCAACAAAGTCATCACTCTTTAATTTCCCATCAATCATCACCCTTTTAAAACTTGTTTTACATACTAAGCCAATGTCCTCAAGCTTTGAAATATAAACTCTTTTTGCTTGAGAAAATATAAAGCCTAAAGTTACCACAAAAAATAGTGTAAATAGTAATATTTTTTTCATATTAGTAAAGTTTAAATTTCTTATTAATTTTTTCAAAACTATTTTTCAAATCTTCTATCAAGTCATCTGGATGTTCAAGACCAACAGAAATTCTAACCATACTATTTGTTATTCCAGCTTTTACTCTCTCTTCCTCAGGTATTGGTGAATGTGTCATAGAAGCAGGGTGTTGAATTAATGTCTCCGTATCACCAAGGCTAACAGCAAGTATCATAAGTTCAACACTGTTCATAAGCATTACTCCAGCATCAAACCCCCCTTTTAATTCAAAAGAAATCATTGCTCCACCTAACTTCATCTGTTTTTTAGCAATTTCATATTGTGGATGAGATTTCAAAAATGGGTAATAGACCCTATCTACAATTGGATGACTTTCTAAAAATTTAGCAATCTTAATTGCGTTTTCACAGTGTCTTTCCATCCTGATGGGAAGTGTTTTAAGTCCCCTTAACATAAGCCATGAATTAAATGGACTTATGCATGCACCTATGTCTTTTATGGATTCCATTTTTACTTTTTCCATTAAATCTCCAGGTCCCACAGCAATTCCAGCAATTAAATCTCCATGTCCTCCAACATATTTTGTCGCACTGTGAATTACAACATCAATACCCCATTCAAGAGGTCTTTGTAAATAGGGAGAGCAAAAGGTATTGTCAACAACTGTTATAATTCCATGTTTTTTCCCTATTTTCCCGAGTTCTTCAAGATCAACAAGTTTTAATGTGGGATTTGCAGGGGTTTCCACAAAAATAGCTTTTGTATTTTTCTTTATAGCTTTTTTTATATTCTCTGGATATGCGGTATCCACAAATGTGGTCTCAATGCCAAGTGCCCCCAACCTTTCTTCAAAAAATGCATGGGTGCAACCATATATTGAATCCGTTGATATCAAATGGTCACCAGTTTTTAAAATTGCAAACATAACTGCAGAAATAATTCCCATACCAGATGCGGCCACTGCAGCATCTTCGCCTCCTTCAAGAGCCGCCATTTTCTCTTCAAGAGCAGTGGTCGTTGGGTTGCCAAGACGTGTATATATATAACCTTTTTCTCTTCCAAGAAACCTATTCATTCCTTCTTCTACATTTTTAAAGGCAAATGTAGACGTTTGATAGATAGGCGTATTAAGTGCACCAGTAACGGGATCTGGATGTTGACCAGCATGCACAGCCACAGTCTCAAATTTAAAGTTCTTTTTATCCATTTCTTCTCCTCAACATAATTTAAAAATATATTTTACCTCAAATTACACTCTTATAAAAAACTTGTAAACCCTTGTAAAGTTTAGAAATACAATTATGTAATATTTTTTTGTAACTATTTCTTTACAATTTAATCATCTTCAACAAGCCCATATTTTTTTAATTTATAAGCAACTGTCGTATGAGAAACTCCTAAGACCTTTCCAATTTTCCTTGTGGATTTATACTTTTTAAAAGCCTCTTCAAGTAATCTCTTCTCAGCTTCATTAACTGTTTCCCTTAATGTTCTTACCTCTATCCCCTGTACATATGGAGATTTTGAAGCATGATGGGAAAAATATTTTTTAAATCTACCAATATCAATATCTTCTTTACCTATCTCCTTCTCCTTAGAAGAGTGGTAAGCATTTTCTAAAATCCATTGTAATTCCTTTAAATTACCAGGCCAATTATATGAGGTTAAATAATTTATAGCATTCTGTTTAATCCCCTTTATTCCCTTTCTATAAATCTTTTCCAACTTCTCCACAACATAATTACTGAGTAATTTCATTTCATCAAGTCTATCTCGCAATGGAGGAATATAAAGCGTTTTATTTTCAAATTTTTTAAAAATACTCTCATCAATCAAATCCTTGAAATTAGGGGTACATGAAGCAATAATTCTAATATCAAGTTCAATCTCATCTGTTCCTCCAGGTCTAACAAATCTCCCAGTTTCATGGGCATTAAAAAGTTTTTCTTGAAGCATTGGAGATAAATGGGCAATTTCATTGATATACAAAGTTCCACCATTTGCAAGTTCTAAGAGTCCTATTTTGTTTCCCTCATCAGAATTTTTAAGGAAAACTCCTTCATATCCAAAAAGTTCAAATTCTAAGAAATAATTGGAAAGTGATGCACAATTTATTGTTACAAAAGGAAATTGAGACCTGTAGGATTCATTGTGTATAGCCTTAGCAAGCAATTCTTTTCCTGTTCCCTTTTCACCCATAATCAATATATTTTCATTATCTTCCGCTAAAGACCTTGCTTTTTCAATAGTTTCAAGAAGTTTTTTCGAAGTAGCTGCAAAATCTTCAAAGGTAAAAGTATATGGTTTCCTTATTTCATAAGCTTGCTTAATAACATCTGAAGGTCTATTTAAAATAATCAGCGTTCCAATAATCCTATCTTTTTCATCTCTTAAAGCCCCACAAGAAATGTAAATCTTTTTTCTCTTCCCATTTAATTCAAAAAAGGTTTCATAATTTTTTATGGTTTTCCCTTGTTCTATTGCACTTTTTATAAAATCATCGTTAAAAATTTCAAAAAAATTTAAATCAGGAATAGACCTCTTTCTCATGGAAAACAATTTAGCAGCATTTCTATTCCAATATTTTATATTGCCAATTTTACCTATTGTTATTATTCCCTGATCAATATTTTGGAGAATTAATTCAAACTGTTGGTTCTTAACTTCAAGGGGTAACAAATCCACCACCAAAATCTGATGAATATCCGATGAATTGTTAAGGACCTTAAAAAGATCCTGTTTTTTTGATTCTGACAATTCAGGTAATTTTAAAAAAATCATATGTGGCTCAACTTCCATGGATAGGATATCAATATCCAGATCCTTCAAAATACTGGCAACTTCAGCCACCATTCCAACTTTATCTGTGGTTTTAAGTAAAAATCTAAACATGGCATTAATCCTAAAGAGATTTTAAATCTTTTTTAAAATTTAATTTCCTTCTAAATTCATAAAGAAACACCGCAAATGCATGTGAAACGTTCATAGAATTTTTATATCCATATGTTGGGATAGTAATAACCTCATCACCATATTTAAAAAGAGTACTACTAACTCCCAACTCCTCATTTCCAACTATAACAATTGAAGGCAGATGTATTTTCATATCCCATACTTCTATACCATTTTTAACTTTTTCTAAAATATATACCTTGCCACCTCTGGATTTAAAAGAATTAAAAAATTTATTTGGGCTTTCCACTCTTCTTTCGTTAAGACTTTTTTCAGCACCCATAGATGTTTTTAAAACTCCCTTATTTGAACTATCAGGTGTATACCCAAATAAAAGCACACCTTTCCCACCAAAATTATCAAGCAACCTATAAATAGCTCCCACATTTTTAGGAGATCTTATCCTATCAAGAAAGACATAAAAATCTATCCTATCTTTAACATCTCTTTCTATATCCTCTTCAACCAGCAAATTTTGATATTCCAGATCTCTTTCAGCTTTTTTATAAAAAGAAACCATCATACTATCCAATTCCTCAAGCAACTCTACATCTGGAAGATTTAAGATAGAATTAAGTTTATCTAAAAACCCATTTCCCAGATGTTTTAAATAGTTTGATAAAATGGAAAAGTCCTGTTTAGTTAAATCTCTTTCCCGAAAAAGAGATAATAAAAACCTTATCTCCCTTGCAATGACAAGATATTTTTTTCTATCTTCAAAGGTTAAAAATTTTGATGTAGAAAAAATTTTCCTCACTTTAAATTATTTCACTTATATAATTAACAAGATATGAAGGATAAAGCTTATCAACTTCATCCAAAATTTTTTGAGATTGTTCTTTCAAATGTCTCTCACCAATTCCAACAATAGCTATAGAAAGGGTACTTCTCTGCCAGAGTTCCTGAAATGATGTCTCTGCTATTGAAATATTGAATTTACGGAGTCTTTCTTTAACCCTGTTTAAAATCATTCTCTTTTCCTTAAGAGAATGAACATCTGGAAAATAAAATTCCAGTTGTAATAACATAACAGGTACATCCTTCATTTTTATTCAAGTTCTTGTTTCACCTCTTCAATGGTAAAAATTTCTAAAATATCTCCTTCTTTAACATCATTAAATTTTTCTATACCTATACCACATTCAAACCCAGCCTTTACCTCTGAGACATCTTGCTTAAATCTTTTCAATGAACTAATTTTCCCTTCATAAACAACAATACCATCCCTAATAATTCTGCAATTTGCATTTCTTGTAGCAACTCCATCTAAAACATATCCCCCAATCACTGTTCCAACTTTAGGTATTTTGAAAATTTTCCTTGCTTCAACTTTACCAAGGTATTTTTCCTCTTCTTCAGGCTCCAGTAATCCTTCCATAGCAGATTTTATATCTTTTTCAATATTATAAATAACTCTATAAAATCTTATATCTACATTTTCTTTTTTAGCCAATGCTTCTGCACTACTTGTAGGCTTAACATTAAAACCAACAATTATAGCATTGGATGCTGATGCAAGCATAACATCATTATCCGTTATGGCGCCCACTGCACTATATATAACCTTTATTTTTACTTTTTCAGATTCTATCTTTGAAAGAAGATTCTCTATAGCTTCTTTAGAACCATTAACATCTACTTTTAAAATGATAGGCAGTTCTTTAATTTCACCTTCTTGCATTTTATCAAAAATATTCTCAAGAGAAATTTTGCTCTGCTGTTTTGCCATCATTTCATTTTTAATCTTATTTTTCCTGAACTCACTTAACTTCTTAGCCTTTAAATGATTGTCTGTTGAGAAAAATTTATCCCCGGCTACAGGTACATTCTCAAGTCCTAAAACCTCAACTGGAGTTGAAGGACCTGCCTCTTTAACTCTTTTTCCAAAATCATCAAACATTGCCCTTATCTTACCCGTAATAGAACCAGCAACAACAAAATCCTTTTCTTTAAGCGTGCCGTTTTGTACCAATAAAGTTGCCACAGGGCCTCTACCTGGATCCAGTTTCGCCTCAATAACTGTTCCATAAGCTGATGAATTTGGATTGGCAACCAGTTCAAGCATATCAGCAGAAAGCAAAATCATTTCTAAAAGTTCATCTATATTTTGTCCCTTTTTAGCTGAGACTTCAACAAAAATAGTTTTTCCACCCCATTCCTCAGGCATTAAACCAAATTTTGAAAGATCCTGTTTTATTCTTTCTGGGTTAGCATTTGGAAGATCTATTTTATTTATAGCAACAATGACAGGAACACCTGCAGCCTCAGCATGATGAATAGCTTCAATAGTTTGTTCTTTAACACCATCATCTGCAGCCACAACAAGTACAACAATATCTGTCAATTTTGCACCTCTTGCCCTCATCATTGTGAAGGCTTCATGTCCCGGAGTATCTATAAATGTAATCTTCCTTCCATTTTTCTCAACAGTATAAGCACCTATGTGCTGAGTTATTTTACCAGCTTCCTTATCAACCACATTCGTCTGCCTAATGGTATCCAGAAGTGTTGTCTTACCATGATCAACATGACCCATAACAGTAACAATAGGAGGTCTTGGAACAAGTTCAGAAGAATCACTTTCTAAAATATCCATTTCAAACATATCTTCTTCGTAAGAAACAACTTCTATATCAAACCCAAACCGCTTTCCAATCAATTCAAGATGAGATTCATTTAAAATATCATTAATTTTTATTAGATACCCTTTTGTAAAGAGAACTTTTATTATTTCATTGGAGTTAATTTCAAGTCTTTCAGCAAGCTCTTTAACATTCACTCCCTCAGGCACGCTAACTTTTTTTACACCTTTTATTGTTTCATTTATTGTTTCTTCAACAACCACCTTTTCCTCTTTTTTCCTTTTCTTTTTCTTTTTCTTTTTACGAGAGGATTCAATAGCAGCAAATAAACTCTTTTCATTCCTTTCCTCATGTACCTTGCGTGAATCTCTTGATGATGTGGATTTTAAAACCTCCCCCCTTCTCTTCTTTTTAGGCTTATTTATTTCTATTACTATTGGTTTAAAAGCTTCCTTTTCTATCTTTCCAGCAGTTTTCTCTTCCCTTTTACCTTCTTCTCTCCGCTTATGAAGATTTTTATCCCCTCTATCTTTTTTAAAGGTTTTCTTTCTATCTACTTTCTCTTTTTCACCAAATGTCTCTTTTTTACTTTTATGGAAATCTTTTTTACCTTT
>JALULU010000091.1 GCA_027040585.1 Acidobacteriota bacterium
AAATTACCCTCCATTTTAAAAAGAATAAATTCTCCCCCAACACAGGAATAAAATTGCGAAATATTTCCCTTTTTGTCTTTAGAAGTTATCAAAGTATATATCTTACCATCTTTTTTATCAAAATATTTGAGTCCACCCTTTTCAGTATCAAAAAATAATCTATTCCCGGAAAAAGTTATATTTAACAGTTTAAAATTACCTTCTGGGGATTTAAATCTTGTCAACACTTTATTGTTAAAAACATTTTTTATAAGGACATAACCATTTTTACTCGCATAAGCAATATTTTCTCCATTAAATACCACACCTCTATTAAGTAAGACCTCATCAATTTTAAAAGTTTTCTTATAAACTTTAACGTATACGCTCTTATCAACAGTTTCTGCGTCTTTATCTTTTAAAATTGAATATACGTAATCACCCTGTGAAAATCCCCATAAAATATCAAAATTTTTATATGGAAAAATAAGAGATTTATTGTAAATATCATAGACATATAATCCCCCAAAGTGCATTCCATACTCCGGTTTAAACCACATGTACAGTTTTCCAACTTCATAAAAGCCATCTTCAAAATCAGAATATTTATAAATATGGTTGAAATAATCACTTTTTAATGAAGGATCTTTTTTTACTAAATTTAAAATTTTATCAATCGGAGCAATACCGGGGAAATGTTCTCTATCAAGTTTTAAAATCAATCGCATCCTGTCAGAATTTACATCATAAGAAAATACGTAGTAAGTTTTGTCTTTTCTGTTTGCAACACCAAAAAATAGAGTATTTCCAAAATATTTTATTGCCATAAACCCTATATCAGAAAGGCCCTTAATATTCATCTTTTCTTTTAAATTGGTTATTTCTTTAATAAGGGAAAAATCAGGTGAATATATTTTTAAATCATCTCCAGATAAAACAAATATCTCATTATTTTCCATTGAAACCTTAAATAATTTACACTTAATTGGGGTTTTAAAGACTAAAAATGGATTGTTTCCAATATTTGTATAGTTAAAAGTCGGTTTTAAAAACCAAACGTTCTTTTTAAACCTCTGAACTGGAAAAATAAAAATCGTAAAAATAACAAATAAAAGAAGAAAAGAAAGCCTTCTCATTGTTAACCTCCACATCCAATTGATAAAAAGAAAATATTATTTACTCACAATTTTAACTAAAATTGTTGCAAGGTCACTTACATTTACTACACCATCTCCATTTACATCGGCATTGTTTAGATCAATTTCTGAACCTGAAATGTTCTCAACAAGATAATTTGCAAGTAAAATAGCATCCTTTAAATTTACAAACCCATCGCTATTAAGATCATCTCCACTTGAATATGGTGAACAAACAGTAGATAGCGATATATTATTAATTGAATTAGGCGAAATAGTTACAGATGACGCAACAATTGCTGGAGCACCTACAGTAAGATTTAAATCTTCTGATGTCACTGAAACATTTGACAATCCTAAATTACATTCACCAGTCAATAAACAGTAAGGTAAATCACAAAGGGTATTTAACTTTAAAATAAGCATATTATAAGTTGACGAAGAGATCATTGTGTTTCCAACTACAATATACCTCCCATCAAAACATTTCTTTATATTCATAATCTCATCATAATTTTGTGTCCCAAAAACCTTCTCTGTTAAAACATTCCCTGAATTATCTATTTTAAAAATAAGCCCATCAAAATCACCTGAACCATAAGAATTGGTTATTCCTGAAATTATATAATTCCCATCACCATCCTTTTCAAGTGAAAACACCTTTTCATCACCACTCCCACCATACGTCTTTGACCATAAAACATTTCCTGACCTATCAAGTTTTATAATCAATATATCCAATCCACCAGCCCCAAAAGAACCAGTATCTCCAGCCACAATATAACCACCATCATCAGTTGCTAGTGCACTTATTGCATAATCTGTACCATCTCCTCCCAAATCCTTCTGCCATTCAATATTTCCATCATCGTCAAGTTTTAAGACAAGAAAATCATAGCCTCTTCCAGCTATTGCATTGGTAAAACCAGACAGAATATATCCATCTTTAGTTGATTCAATGGATGAACACCACTCAAAACCACCACCTGTACTTCCATAACTTTTCTTCCATCTAATATCAAAGTTATTTAACTGATCAATCTGAGCTACCCAGATATCATATGAATTATTTACTGTCCCCGAAGTTGTAATACCTGCTATTGTATCATATCCGCTATTATCAGAACATACAGAATTTATCCTGTCATCCCCCACGCCTGAATACTTTCTAACTGCATAGATACTACCATCACTATAGTTTACTCCGAGAAGTAATCCATCAAATCCACTGGAACTAAAAGAGTTTGTATAACCACTGTACAAAAAAATATGTGGCATGTCACTATTTGGAAGAGAACATGACAATGAATCGGTTAAATATTCTAACTTACTACCCCCATATTTATTTTCCCAAAGCACATTCCCATCTTGGGACAGTGAGAGAATCAAATAGTCAGTATCTTCATCTGAAATTTGTTGAATACCACCCACAATATAATTCCCATAACAGGTCTCATCGATTGTAAAGCCTTTTTGAGAAGACATGTTTCCAAACCTTTTAACCCATTTTGGATTATTACCACATATTTTATTGACATTAACAGATGGCTCTTTCATATCAAAACTCTGGTTTGAAGGTGTAAAACCAACATTTAAAGATGAAAAATACAAATCCACTGGTTCTAAATCATAATCATGGCTATCGTAAACAGGTATACTAATATCTTCACACAAAATGCAATTTGTCACATCTCCACTTTCATTGGTTTTTATAAAAGTTTCAGGAAAAAAGTTGCTGCAACCAGATAAAAAATTACTACAACAAATACCCTTTAAAATGGGGTAAATAAAAAATGAGTTGTCATCAAGGCACACCATATCTGGAAAAATCGGAAAATCCCAATCTAAAACAAAAACTTCCTCATCCTCTCCACTCCCATATCCTTTACTCCACAAAATATTACCATTACCATCCATCTTAATCAGGAGGAAATCCATCCCACTATCCTGTGCCAAATAATCTGACCCCCCACAAAATACAGCATAATTACCATCTTTAGTAGGAGTAATTGATATACCTACGCTGCCTACTTCCGAATTGCTATTGTATATACCGTTACCAAAATTCTTTTGCCATAAAACATTTCCAGAATCATCCACCTTTATAATAAACATGTAAACGGAGACAAAACCTGTCAAAATGTATCCATCCCCATTTGCCGAAATAACTGAAATTAAATATTTGTCTTCATCCACATTTCCCTTAAATTTAAGCATTTTTCCCCAAATAACATTCCCATCTTCATCAAGTTTTACAAGACATGGAATATCCCTATCGCTATAATTAACTTCGCCAAATATGATAACCCCTCCATCATTGCCCATTAAAATACCCTCTCCATACATGTCATAACCACTTGAAAATATTTTTGACCAGATAATATCTCCAGATGGATTGAGTTTAATAACACTGCATTCCATAGAGCTTCCAAAAGAAGTGGTGCTACAAAGGAGGTATATATTACCTTCACCATCTTGAACCAAAGAGTTGCTCCAATCCATTTTTGAGCCACCATAAGTTTTTTCCCAGAGGACATTGCCAT
>JALULU010000092.1 GCA_027040585.1 Acidobacteriota bacterium
CATTGTATATATCTTAAAACCTTAGTTATTCTTAACTTTAGTTATTCTTTTAATTTTCGTTAGATTTAGAAAAAGTGCCTGGCACTATCCTGTGTTCCTCATTTAAATACGCATTTCTTCATTTTGAAAATTGTTTTTAAATTGATTTAGGAGATTCAAGAAAATGTGCCTGGCACCTTTTTACTTTTTTTGTTTACCGTTTGTACTGTTTGAAATTTTCTTTTAAAAAACAAAAAAAACGGAAAAAAACTGCCTAGCACCATTTAGATCTGTTAAAATTAAAACAAAATAATATTTTTTTATTTTGGAAATAGTATTAAGACATTTTAATTTGAAGTATCCAGAAATATTTAAGAGGGTTCTTCCTCTGTTATTTTTACCCCTGAACTTGTCCCTATTCTATCTGCTCCTGCTTCAATCATTTTTAATGCAGTTTCGTAGTTTCTTATTCCACCGGCAGCCTTAACTTTTGCCCTATTTCCCACAGTCTCTTTCATCAATTTCACGTCTTCTATTTTTGCTCCACCCGTTCCAAATCCTGTAGAGGTCTTTACAAAATCTGCTCCGCATTCTACACATAGAAGGGATGCGTCTTTAATTTCTTCTTTAGTTAAATAACATGTCTCAATTATTACCTTTAAAATTGCATTGTAATCCGTGCATATTTTTTTGATATTTTCTATTTCTTTTTTTACAATTTTAAAATTTTTATTTTTAAATTCTCCAATATTCATCACCATATCAATTTCAGATGCACCGTCTAAAAGTGCTCTTCTACATTCATATTCTTTTGCATCTATTATCATTACTCCTAAAGGAAATCCTACAACAGCACAAACCTTTGAAGTAGAATTTTTTAACATTTCTGAACATTTTTTGACCCAGTATGAATTTACACATACCGAGAAAAAATCATATTTTATTGCCTCATTACATAAGTTATTTATATCAGATTCTGTGGCGGTTGCTTTTAAAAGTGTATGATCAATATACCTTGAAATTTTTCCAACTTTTTTTTCGTTAAAATTTTGTTGTACTTCTTTATTGTTATTAAAAAGTTCTCGATAAACTTCCTCAGTTATTTCTTCCACAAGTTTTTCAAAATCTACCACTGTTATCCCTCCAATTTCCTTTCAAGTTCAAAAATTTTTTTCACCCTTCTTTCATATCTATCTGTTCCAAAGGGGGTTTTAAGCCAGGTGTCAACAATATCTCGCATTTCATCCGGAGTTATACTCATAGATCCAAGTGTAAGTATGTTTGACCAGACATGCTCCTTACTAATTGCAGCGCTTTTAGTATCATTACATACTGCTGCTCTGATGCCGGGCAATTTGTTTGCCACAATACTTGAAGCAATCCCAAGTCCGTCTATAATTATTCCAAAATCAAAATTCCCGTCTGAAACTTCTCTGGCAACTTTATAGGCAAATTCATTGAAATCCACTCTTTCCTCGCTGTGTGTTCCAAAATCAAAATAATCAATGTTTTTTCTTTTTAAAAAAGCTTTTAACTCTTCCTTCAGTTTATAACCTGCATGGTCACTTCCTAAAGCTATTTTGAGATTTTCCTTTTTTATATCAGAAAATGAGAGATTTATTTTTTTATTTTCTATAATTTCCTTCGCAAGAGGGGTAATTATAGCATCGCTTCTAATTTTTACAATGCTATGATTGTCAAGGCTTTCTATATCAGAAGCAGTTATAACCTTGTGCGGAATATTTAAAACCAAATCTTCTTTTATTTTATTTTCACTTTTTTCTAAATTTAAGTCTTTTAACTTCTCAAGTATTATTTTCCTGATTTGTTCTTTTAAATCTTTTTTTTCCATATTTGTTAAAAATTTATTTATCTATATTTCTGGAAATAAGTTTTCCCTTAAGTTCCTTAGAGACAAACTTCCCTTCGTCAACAATAACTTCTCCTCTTAAAATTACCTTCTCAACTTTACCCTTTAGTTTCATACCCTGATAAGGTGAGTTTTTATAAGATTTCTCATCTTTATAAGTCCATTCTGTTTCTGGATTAAAAATTACTATGTCTGCGTCAGAGCCAGGTGCAATGGTACCCTTTTGAGGATATAATCCAAAGGTTTTAGCCCCATTTGTAGAAATTAGTTTTACAAATTCATTGAGTGAAATTTTTCTGCTTACAACCCCTTCAGAGAAAAAAGCCTCTATTCTGTTTCTAATTCCCGGTAATCCGCCAGATAGTTTTTGCGGTGATTCTTCAAAGATTTTTTTCTGTGCGTTTTCATCTATAAACATGTGGTCACTACTTATAAAATCTATATCTTTTGTTTTGATGCTTTTCCATAAATATTCCACATTTGATTCAGATTTTAATGGTGGAATTGTAATAAATTTTAGAAAATCTTTTTCTTCATATTTTTTTGAATTAAATAGAAGATAGTGAAGTGGTGTGTCGGAAAAAACTTTTAGTCCAAAATCTTTAAAGAGTTTTATTTTTTCAAGTGTGTCTATGGAGGATGTGTTTATCAAGAAGATTGGAACATCAATTTTTTTTGCAAGTGTCAGAATAGAATATGCCATCAACCCTTCAATATATTCAGGATGAGAATAGATGAAGAGCTTTATTCCATCTAAATTGTTTTTTAAACCTTCTTTGCTTCTCTTTTCAAGAATACTGCCGTTTCCTATGAAAACCCCAACAATTCCACCACATTTTTTAACCCCTTTTAAAATTGAATAGAGTTCACCCAAACTTAGAAACATTCCACTGTTTGAGTAATAACAAATGAAACTTGTAATACCCATTGAGACAATATTTTCAAGTTCATTTAGTCCTCTTTCACTGTAGTTGGTTATTGCGAGATGGAACGAAAAATCTGTGGCAGAATTATTTTCAGCTTTTTTTAAATTTTCATTTATGGCTTTTTTGTAAGAGCCTCTTATTGGAAATACATAATTTAAAACTGTGGTAGTACCTCCAATCGCTCCATTAATGGTTGCTTCTTTAAAAGAATCAATACATTCAAAAGGCCCCTTCATCTGGGCAATATGTGTGGAAGTGTCTACCCCACCGGGAAAAACTAATTTTCCCTTTGCGTCAATTGTCTTGATGTTTTTCTTTTTTATAGATGTCCCAATTTCGACAATTTTTTCTCCATCTATTAAGACATCTCCACTAAAAATAACATCTGGTGTTATTACAGTTCCCTTTTTAATTAACAACATAATATTTAAATCCTTTCAATTTTAAAAATTCATTATACATTATTTTTACTCTATCTTTCCACAACTTCTATTTATTAGTGTTGCAGAATAAGCTGCACCAAATCCATTGTTTACATTTACCACAACAACATTAGGAGAACAACTGTTTAACATTCCAAAAAGCGCCGTGAGTCCACCAAAATTTGTTCCATATCCTACGTCAGTGGGTACTGCAATTACAATTTTATCCACAAGTCCTCCAATAACTGATGCCAGAGCACCTTCCATACCAGCAATTGCTATAATTACATTGGATTTTTTAATTTCATCTATATTTTTAATAAGTCTATAAATTCCTGCAACTCCAACGTCATAAAAGGTAGAAACTTTGTTACCGAAAAATTTTGCTGTAAATTTTGCCTCCTCTGCCACAAAAATATCAGAGGTTCCTGCAGTAACTATTGAAATTCCACCTTTAAT
>JALULU010000093.1 GCA_027040585.1 Acidobacteriota bacterium
AACTTAAAAAAGATGGATTAGATGTGACCAGAGATGAGTTTATTCCTAATACTCCCATTGGAAAGATTAAAATGGTAAACGTAATTGGTGAAAAAAAGGGAAAAAGTAAAAGGACTATAATTTTAGCTTCTCACTATGACTCAAAACTCTTTAAAAAGTTTAAGTTTATTGGGGCGAATGATTCAGGTTCAAGCAGTGCAGCGCTACTACAGCTTGCCAAGATAATTTCAAAATGGAAGGATAACTACTTTACCTATAAATTTATATTCTTTGATGGTGAAGAAGCCATAAAAAGAGATATTAATGATAAGGATGGCTTGTATGGGAGTAAACACTATGTAAATTTGCTTAAAAAAAGGGGGAAACTTAAAAATATTGAGGCATTTATTCTTTTAGACATGATTGGAGATAAAGATTTGACAATAACCCCCGATGGCTATTCATATCCTGAGTTTGTTGAAATTTTTAAAAACTGTGCCAGAGAACATGGGTATCCAGAAATAATATCAGATACTATGTATATTGTGGATGACCACACTCCTTTTCTAAGGGAAGGTATAAAATCCATTGACATTATAGATTTTAATTATGGGCCAAATAATTCATATTGGCATACAAAAGAAGATAATTTAAAACATGTTTCAGCAAATAGCATTTACATAGTCTGTGATTGTACAGTGTGTATGCTAAAAAAAATTGTTGAAGTTTTGAAGTAAATTTTAAATTTTTATTTATGCCTGACACTGTTTAAAAATCTTGCCTGACACCTTTAAAGTTGGTATACTTCTCTATCTAATTTTTACTTGAGAGGACTCAAAATGGCTGATAATGTCAATTTACATGAAATTGAAAAAAAGTGGCAAAAAATCTGGGAAGAAAAAAAAGTATATAAGTCAATTGAAGATGAAACTAAGAAGAAATATTATGTTTTAGAGATGCTCCCCTATCCCTCAGGTAGACTTCACATGGGACATGTGAGAAACTACTCCATTGGGGATGCCATTGCAAGATATATGAGGATGAATGGCTATAATGTGCTTCATCCAATTGGATGGGATGCCTTTGGTTTACCTGCTGAAAACGCTGCCATAAAAAATAAAATACATCCCCGTGAGTGGACCTTTTCAAATATAGAATATATGAAATCTCAAATGAAAAAACTTGGTTTTAGCTACGATTGGGATAGAGAGACCGCAACATGTGTTCCAGAATATTATAAATGGAATCAGTGGTTTTTCTTAAAGATGTATGAAAATGGGCTCATTTACAGGAAGTATTCTACAGTTAACTGGTGTAATAGCTGTCAGACAGTACTTGCAAATGAACAGGTGCAAAATGGCAAGTGCTGGCGAGATGGAACCCCTGTTGTTCAAAAAAAACTTGAACAGTGGTTTATAAAAATTACCGACTACGCTGAAAGATTACTTGAGGATATGAAGCACCTCGGTGATTGGCCTGAAAGGGTACTTACAATGCAGAAAAACTGGATAGGAAAGTCACACGGCGCCCTTGTGAGGTTTAAAATTGATGGGAGTGATGAGGAAATTGAGATTTTTACAACAAGGATAGATACAATATATGGTGCAAATGCCATAATCCTTGCTCCGGAACATACACTGGTTGAAAAGTTAATTTCAAATGCCCCTGATAGAGAAAAAGTTGAGGATTTTATTGAGAGGATGAGAAACCAGAGTAAGCTTGATAGAATAGGGGATACTACAAAAGAGGGATATTTTCTTGGACACTATGCTATAAATCCCTTCAATAGCGAGAAACTACCAATCTGGATAGCAAATTTTATACTTGTTGACTATGGTACAGGGGCAATAATGTCAGTTCCTGCACATGACAGTAGAGACAATGAGTTTGCTAAAAAATACAACCTTCCCATTAAACAGGTTATTTTCCCTAAAGATGGGGAAAATGTCGATGGAGAACTCTTTGAGGATTATGGGATACTCAAAAATAGCGGTGAATTTAGTGGACTTGACTCAAAAAGTGCAATGGAAAAAATGGCAAAATATGCTGAAGAAAAGGGCTTTGGTAGGGCAACAGTAACCTATCAATTGAGAGACTGGGGAGTTTCAAGGCAGAGATATTGGGGTACTCCAATTCCAGTTGTGCACTGTGAGAAATGTGGAATTGTGCCTGTACCTTATGAAGATCTTCCTGTTAAACTCCCTCCAGTTGAGGAAATAGATTATAAAGGGGGATCACCACTTGAGAACGTTGAAGATTTTGTAAACACCACGTGCCCAAAATGTGGTGGCAGGGCAAAAAGGGATACTGACACAATGGACACCTTTGTGGATTCTTCCTGGTATTTTTTGAGATATACAGATTCAAAATATGACAAACTTCCCGTGAATGGTGAAAAGGTAAAATATTGGTTTCCCGTTGACATCTACATTGGTGGGATCGAACACGCTGTGATGCACTTAATTTACATGAGATTCTGGTGGAAGATGATGAAGGATATAGGTCTCATTGAAGGTGAGGATGAACCCGTTAAAAAACTTTTAACTCAGGGGATGGTCATAAAAGATGGGGCTAAAATGAGTAAGTCCCTTGGGAATGTTGTTGACCCTGATGAAATGATTGAGAAATATTCCGCCGATACCTGTAGAATTTTTATACTCTTTGCTGCTCCGCCTGAAAGAGATCTTGACTGGAGTGATTTTGGAATTGAAGGATCCCACAGATTTTTAATGAGGGTATTTAGAATAGTAGACAAGTATTCAGAAAAAGTTAAGGAATTGCAGGTAAATATTGATTATTCGAAGTTAGATAAAAGGTGCCAGGCACTTTTAAGAAAGACTCATCAGGTGATTAAAAAGGTTACTGAAGATATCAGTGAGAGACTTCATTTAAATACTGCAATAGCTTCAATTATGGAACTCACAAATGAATTGTATCTTTTTGAGAATGAGGGAATTTCTGAATATGATCTACCTCTTTTTAAAAATGTAGTTGAAAATCTCCTTAAAATCCTTTCTCCTTTTGCCCCACATATAACTGAAGAATTATGGCATAAAATTGGACATAATACCTTTTTAGTAGATGAGAAATGGCCAGAGTATGATAGTGATTTAGCCAGGGAAGAAGAGACTGAAATAGCAATAATGGTAAATGGTAAATTGAGGGATAAAATTAAAGTTGAACCGGATTCAGAGGTGGAGGATGTTTTTAATCTGGCAATAAAATCTGATAAGGTTTCTAAAAGGTTAGAGGGAAGAAATATTGTTAAAAAAATTTTTGTTAGAAATAAAATTTTAAATATTGTGGTTAAGTGATGAAGTTTAAATTTGTAATTTTAATTTTGTTTTCAATTCTTTTTATTTCCTGTCCATATAAACTTGACAGTAAAAATTTTTCAACGGGGAATATAAATGTAATTGCCATTCCTCCCTTTGAAAGTTGGTGTCAGATGGGGGGAGTTGCTCAGATTTTTACCCGAGAGGTGAGAAAAAGATTTATTGAAAATGGTAATTTTAAAATAATTGCTTCCCCTAAACATGCGGATGCAGTTTTATTTGGGACAATTAAAAGTTGTTTTGTAACGCCAATTTCAGTTAAAAATAAAAACTTAACGTCTGTTTACTCAATTATTTTGACATTAGATGTAAAATTTAAAAACCTGCACACTGGTAAAGTCTATTTTTATTCTTCAAATTATGTTTTAAGAGAGGAGTATATGCTTGAAGGTGGTGGAAAGGATTTCTTTCTTCAAGTTGACCCCGCTGTGAAAAGGGCAGCTAAAAAATTTTCTGATATGTTGATTTCAACAGCCTTTGAATATGGAAGATAATGAAAGTATATTATTTTTTTGATTTTAAAAATGACATTGAAAAGGATAAATTAAAAAAAAATATAGTGTATTTTGGTGATGAATTTTATTTTTATAGACAAGTTCGCAAGTTATTAAAGGATTTTGCAATTAGAAATAGTGTTGAGTATGAAATTTGTTATCTGGATGAGATGGAACTTGCAAAAGGGTTGGAGAGAGCCTTTTCAAGATCCTTTTTTTCAAGCAAAAGAATGGTTGTTTTCAGGAATCCACATAAGGTTAAATTTTCTTCAAAAGAGAAAAAAATGCTACTTGATGCCATTAAGGGAGATAACTTTATAGTTTTTGAATATCCTTTTGGATATAATATTTTTGAAAAAGGTAATAGAAAAAATCTCGAGAATTTTCTAATTGATAATTTTACAGTATATAATTTGAAGAAATTAAATGAGTATCACGCTTTTAAAAAGGTTGCTGAGGATTTGAAAAGAAAAAAAGTTAAAATAAGTGATAACTGCTTGAGTTATATTGTTAAAAGATATGATTGTGATTTAAACAGAATTTTTCAGACAATAGAAAACTTTTTACTCTATTCTATAAATGATGATAAAAGACCAGTTGTTATAACTTTGAAAGACATTGAACCATTTTTATTCTATGGATCTGATTACACTCCTTCTCAGCTTGTTGAATCTATTTTAAATAAAGACATTAAAAAGGTTTTTGAAATTTTAAGTGTTGTTCAAAATGATATTTCATTTTTAATGTCTGTAATGGGGCTTTTGTCGTGGTATTTTCAGAAATTTTTTTTCTATATTACAATGGTGGAAAAAGGTGAGGAAATTTCACAAATTAGAAGGAAACTTAAGATGAGTGAAAGAAGTTTTAATGATTTAGTTGAAAAGTCTAAAAATTTTTCAATCCTTGAAGTGAAGAGATTTCTTAAAAGTGTAAAAAAATTAGATGAGCTTTTTAAAAGTGGCTCAAAAATTAAAGATGTTATTTTTCAAAAAATAATTTTTCAACTTCTTTTCTTTGATGTAGAATATAAAAGATAAATTTTAAGGAGGATGTTTTATGGAAGATAAAAAAGATGAAAATGTAGGATTTACCCCCAATTTTCAGACTGTTTCAAAAACGGGGCCACTTGAAAAGGCATTAAAAAAGGCAAAAAAAGGTGGATCCCCTAACTCTTCATCGGGTGGTGGATCCAATGTTGTGGCAGTTGTTGCCCTGATTTTATCCATTTTATTAATAGCCTATGCTATTTACCTAAACGTTCAGTTATCGGATGCCAATGAACAGATTAAAAAGTTGACACTTGAGGCTCAAAATACTGAGACAAGAGTAGATGAGGTTGAGGAGAAGATATTTAAAACAGAAAACAAACTTTCGAAGCAGATTAAATTAACTGATGAAAAATTTGCAAGACTTCATGAAAAGCAGATGAATGAAGTAGAAAAGATAAAAAGGACTGTTGCTCATAAAGCAGATAGGATGGAAGTGGCATCTGTTAAGGAGAGAACAAAAGAAATTATCTCAGAAGTTGGTTCAGTAAAAAACAACCTTACAAATGTTGGGGGACATGTACAAAAAGTTGATACAAAGGTTAAAGAAGTTGCATCAAAGGTTGAACAGCAACAGAAGGAGCTTGAAGAGCAGAGGAAGTTGATTGAGCAGAATTTCCACAACATAAATGCCACAAGAGATCAACTTAATAAGACCAAAGATGTTCTTGCAAAGGTCAAGATGTCAATAGATAGAGATTACTATGTTTTTCAGTTGAGTAAGGTTTCAGGAATAATTAGGGTCGCTGACGTAGGACTTAGACTTAAAAAAATAAGACTTAAACATCAACAGTATGATATTGAAATTTTTCACGATGATAAAAAAATGAAAAAAAAGAAGGTTGAAGTTGGTGTACCAATTTTCTTTTATAAAGATGGATATAGAAAGCCCTGTGAATTGGTTGTAACCAGGGTTGAAAAACATAGAGTTGTTGGATATTTAAGTGTCCCAAAAGTAAAACAATAGATTTTTAAATAACTTAAGTAGGTGGGCTTATTTTATTAAGTCCACCTTTTATTTTTTTATGAGTAAAAAGCTATTTTTCACATCATTTTCGCTCTTAGTATTTATTGATTTAATTACAAAATATTTTGTAGTATCGAAACTTACGCAATTTGACACAATTGTCATAATACCCCATTTTTTTAATATTGTCCTTGTAAGAAACAAAGGAATTGCATTTGGATTGTTTTCAGAAGTAAATGGCATTTTTAAAGATGTAATTTTGTTTTTAATTGCAATTTTAGTTATGTATTTTTTAATTGATTTTTTAAAAAATGTTAAAAGTAAAGCTTTATGTGTAAGTATTGCTATGATTGTTGCAGGAGTTGTTGGAAATATTCTCGATAGATTAATCAATGGGAGTGTAATAGATTTCATTGACCTTTATTTTAAAAAATTTCACTGGCCATCATTTAATTTTGCGGATATTTACATAACACTTGGTATATTTTCAGTAATGGTTATACTGATAAAAGATTGGAAAAAACTCAATGCTTAAAAAAATTACATTCGTTTTTCTTTTTTTTGCCATTTTTTTTATTTACATCCCGGGAGGAAATTTAACTTATCTTTCAAAATTTTTAGATAAATTTTCAAAAATTAAAACATTTGAGGTTAGATTTAAACAGAAATATTTTTCTTCAATAACTGAGGAAGAAGAAAGTGGAATATTGTATTATAAAAAATCATTAAAATTTTGCTGGAAGTATTTAAAGCCCGAAAATAAAGAGTTTTTACTTCTTGGAAGAAAAAGCTATTTTTATGTGCCATCTGATTCACAGGTGATTATTTCTAAAATAAGCAAATCTGATTTTGAAAATTCCATATTTAAAATTTTTGAAAACAGTAGCATTAAAGAAATTAAAAAAAATTATAGAATTGTTTTTTTAGGATATGAAGACAATTCATATGGATACATTTTTTTCCCTAAGAGTAAATTTAGTGATATAGAAAACGTTTCAATTTTCATAGAGAAAAAATCTTTTTTGCCTGTTAAAATTTTTATCAGAAATGGTTCCAGTCAGGAAAATATATTTTTATTTTTCAAATATAGAATAAATATAAAGATAGAGAATTCAATTTTTAAACCCAATTTCCCGAATGATGTTGAAAAAATATTTGAAGATTAGTTAAAAAAAATTTAAAATCAATTGTTTTTATGTTATTTAATAGCTTTGGAAAATCTATTTTATAAAATCAAAGAGGAGGAAGTTATATGAGTTTCAAGCGTATTCTTTTTCTTTTGTTCGTTTTTGCCGCTGTATTTTCTCTTACTGTTTCTGTCTATGCACAGGCTAACGCTGCAAATGGTGCTATAGAAGGAGTTGTTAAGGATGAAGGTGGCCATCCAATTCCAGGTGCTACTGTTTTAATAACTCAAGCGAGTACAGGTATGAAAAGAGAAATTCTTACAAATGATGATGGTATCTTTAGAGCTCCAATTTTACCGGTTGGTAAATATACTGTTGAGGTTAAACTTGAAGGTTTTACTCCTTTTAAACAAGAGGGTATAGTTGTTACAGTTGGTAGAACTGTTACTTTGAATGTTGTTTTGAAGGTCAAAGGAACATCTGAACAGGTAGTTGTTACAGCAAATCCGGATATTGTCCAAACTTCTAAAACTCAGATGAGTACCACAATTAATGAAAATTACATTGCTGAAATGCCACTCAATGGTAGAAACTTCAAGGATTTGATTTTATTAACTCCTGCAGTTGTCACAGACGGTCCCTATGGGCAGGTAGCATTTCACGGTATTCAAGGTGTTTTTAACAATTTAACAGTTGATGGTGCAGATGATAACAATGCTTTTTTTGGTGAACCAAGAAGTAGACAGAGTAGGGCACCTTTTCAGTTTTCTCAGGATGCAGTTAAGGAGTTTCAGGTTATAAACAACAACTACAGTGCAGAGTTTGGACGTGCCGGTGGTGGTGTTATTAACGTTGTTACAAAGTCAGGTACTAATGAAGTTCACGGGAGTTTATTCTATTATTTAAGGCATGATAGATTAAATGCCAGAAATTTTAGAGAGGCGGAGAAACCGAGAGATGTAAGACATCAGTTTGGTGGATCTATTGGAGGTCCCATTGTAAAGGATAAGTTGTTCTATTTTATAAACGTAGATCAACAGGTTAGAACCCAGCCAATAACTGTTTTAGACCCTGGCATTTTTAGAACTTTTTCAGACCATGATATTTCAAAAGAAGCCGGACGTATGGGACTTACTGAGGACTATGTACGCCAAAAATTGGCTGAAGCTGAAAACTACATTGCCGGGAGACTTAGCGTAAATCCATTAACAGGTGAATATCAAGGTGATTTTGATAGGGATTTAAACCAGACTGTTGTGATGACGAAATTTGACGGTAATATAAATGACAATAACACATTTTATGTTACTTTTAACTATCAGCATTTTGATGGTGAAAATAGTGCTTATACACAGCCAGTTCAGTTTAACGATATAACTTATAATGGTGATGAGTTGAGGAAAACAATGACCCTTGTTGGTCAGTTAACTTCAATTGTAACTCCAAATTTTATAAATGAATTTCGTGCTCAGTATGGTTGGGACGATGAGCCAAGTACCTCTAATGCTGAATTTCCAAGAACTGATATAGGTTATTATCCTAACTATTTTAGACTTGGAAGAGCAACGTTTTTGCCAAGAGATACAGAGGAAAATAGATATCAATTTGTAGATAATATAATATGGACTTCAGGTCCTCACGAAGTTAAAACAGGTGTTGACATTATAGCAACAGATGATAGCAACTATTTTCCAGGATATTTTGGTGGAAGATTTAGATTTAACAGTCTCTTAAACTTCGCAGTTGGTGATTATTCATATTACTATCAGACAATTGGTAATCCAAATAATGACCAGACTGTTTGGGACTATGCATGGTATATTCAGGATAAAATTAAACTTACAGACAATTTAACTGTAAGTCTCGGACTTAGATATGACTATCAGCAGTTTGATCAACCTGATATTTCAAACCCAGATTATCCAGCAACTGCTCATCTTCCTCAGGATAAAAACAATTGGGGGCCAAGGTTTGGATTTGCATGGGCTACTGATAATCAGAAAATGGTTATCCGTGGTGGGTATGGCATCTTCTATGCAAGAACTCCACAAGTCTTGACCAATACCGCAATGGTTACAAATGGTATAGTTCAGAAATCTGGAAGACTGAGAAGGAGTGATACGGGTGCACCTGATTTAGGTGGCGATTTTAACAATATTTTTGATTTTAGAGCAGCTGATTTCAATTTTCCTGGAACAGCACTTTATTCAACGCCAGATTTATTTATCTTTCCAGACGGAAGGGAAAATCCTATTATTCAGCAGGCTAACCTTGAAATTGAAAGGGAAATCTTGCCAGATTTTACAGTTTCAATTGGTTGGGACTTTTCTAAAGGTGACCATTTGCCAAGAAATAGGAATATAAACATTTATAAAACGGGTTATACAAAGACTTTTGATGTTATAGACGATTCCACAGGACAGGTTGTGGATACTGTTACATATGATCAGTACAAATACAATGGATATATAGATAAGGATTTTAGGAATATTATTGCAAATGAAAGTGATGCAAAGTCAATTTATAATGCTCTTGTTATTAAATTTAGAAAGAGATTCTCACATGGATTTTCACTCTTAGGTAACTATACATGGTCAAAGACAATTGATACTGCTCCAACTGGTGCAAGAATGAGTGCTCCATATGTTATGGTTGACCATTTAAATCCAAATTTAAGAGGTCTTTCAGATTTAGATCAAAGACATGTATTTAATTTCAGTGGTGTTTTTAGACTTAACCATAAATATGGAAATGAATTTTTAAATGCAGTATTAAACCACTGGAAAATTGCTCCAAGGATTAGAATTGGAAGTGGAAGGCCATATTCAAGTGTTGCATATGGTTCTTATAGTTCCTATGGCTCATATGCAGGTAATTTAAATAGTGATCCATACACAAACGATAGAGTTTACAGTAGAAATAGATTACAGGGACCAGATTGGTCAAGTGTAGATTTCAGATTGTCAAGGGTTTTTCAGGTTACAGATACAACTAAACTTGAGTTTATGCTTGAAGGGTTTAATGTATTTAACCATGTAAACTTCTATACACCTTCTACTATTCAGCTTTATCAGGTAAAGAATAAACATGAACTTCACTTTAATCCAAATGATCCTGCATTCAATGGTAATTTCAAAAATTTAACATATGTTACAGCAGCAGACCCAAGGCAGTTTCAGATTGCCTTTAAGTTCATATTCTAATCTCTCTTTTTTGGGGGGCTTTAAAAAAGTCCCCCTAATTTTTCCCAAAAAATCAATATGAGAATTGAATCCATATCCATTGAAAATTTTAGAAATATATCTTCATCTAATTTTTCCTTTCATCCCTTTGCAAATTTTATTGTGGGTAGTAATGGTGTGGGGAAAACAAATCTTGTTGAATCAATATATGTAAATTTCTTTTCAAGGTCCTTTAGAACGCCACATTTAAAAGAATGTATTAGAAAGGGTGAAAAAAATTTTAAAATTTCAAGTGTAATAAATTTAAAAGGTGTCAGGCACAATTTGACAATTGAATTTAAGGATGGTTTAAAAACTTTAAGAATTGATGGCAAAAAATATCTTATTGGTGAATACATAAAATATGGAATGATATTTGTAATAACTGCAGGGTCATCTAAAATAATTTATGGAGAGCCACATTTAAAGAGAAAATTTTTTGATTCAGTTATAATGAGATTTTATCCAGAATACATTTATGATTTAAGTAAATTTAGAAAGATTTACAGGAATAAAATTGAATTGATAAAGAAAGGGGTTTTCGAGAAAAATACCTTTCATATATGGAATGTACAGCTTACACAAATTTATTTTAAAATTTTCAATAGAAGAAAAGAATTTGTAAAAATTTTAAATGAGATGGTTAAGGGCGATTTTCTCAGTATTGAAAATAAAAAGATAAAAATTTTATATAACCCCTCCATTGATTTTGAGAAGAAAACTTTTGAAGAAGTTGTTCTACAACTTGATAGAAGTCTTGAAAAAGAGATTTTAAAGGGGCAATTGCTTTTTGGCCCTCATCGGGATAGGTTTGACTTTTTTTATGATGGGGAATTGGCGAGAACTTTTGCTTCAGCTGGGGAAAAACGTTCAATTTTACTTAACATATTTTTTAAATTATTTGAATTGATGAAAACTAAATCAGGAGAATCACCAGTATTTATTTTTGATGATATAGATACTGAAATTGACGAGGATAGAATTGGAAAGGTTATCAACTCACTTTATGGCAAGACCCAAATTTTTATAACTTCTTCAAAGGAACATCTTTTTAAAAATTTTGACTTTGATAAAAAGTTAATTTATCTCAAAAATCCTATGTATTCATAAGTTTTTTGCTAAGTTCAATTAACTTTTCAGGTGGAAAAGGCTTTAAAAGAAGATTGTCCTCATTTTCTATCTTTTCAATTATTGGTTCATTTACATAGCCAGTTATAAAAATTGCAGGAATATTTTCTCTCCTCTCTTTAATTTCTTCAACAAGTTCCACACCATTTTTATCCGGGAGCTTTATATCTACAATTAAAAGATCTATAAGCCCATTATACTCGTTTAAATAGTTTTGAACACTTTTTGCATCTCCAAAACTTAAAATTTCCCAATCCTCCTCCATATTTTTTAGATACATTTCCATGAGTTCCCTTAATAAGTTATCATCCTCAATTAGCATTATCTTTTTTGTCACCTTTATCTTCCTCCTCTTTTGTTGGTAATGGGATATATATGTAAACGGAAACTCCCCTCTCCTTTTTATTTTTCAAATATATAAAACCTTCATATTTTTTTATGAGACCATAGACCTGTGGTAGACCTAACCCCGTCCCAGACTTTTTTGTGGTAAAAAATGGATTAAATACTTCTGGTAATATTTCCTCAGAGATTCCACTCCCATTGTCTGATACCACAACCATTGCAAATTTTTTATCATCATTGGGCTTATTTGAAAGGTGCTGAATCTCTTCTGAAAATTTCTTTTCAATTTCTTTAAATGTAGTTATATCCATTTCAATATCTATTTTAGTTTTTGAAGCATCTCCAACGCTTTCAATAGAGTTCTTTACCAAATTGTAAATTATATCAAAAATTTTTCCCTCTGCAAATAAAATTTTTATATCTTTTTTTCTCTCAACAAAATTTAATTTTAAATTTTTATAGGAATTTTTAATTATTTTCACCGCATTTAAAACCTCTTTATTTAATGAGATTTCCACTGTTTTAAAGATCATTTGCTTGTTGTAATTTAATATCTGATGCATAAATTTACCTGATTTTTCCACTGTTTCTTTAATGGAATTTAAAAGAGGCTCAATTTTTTTATCTCTGAATCCTTTTTGTAAAAGCTCTTTTTCGAGTAAATTAACTGAAAAGTTTATGATATTTAGATTGTTGTTAAAATCGTGTGCAAGCCCTGAAACCATATCTGAAATTGATTTTCTTCTTTCTTCAGCGATTATCCTTTCCTCAAGTTTTTTTAGTTCAGTTATATTTTTAAGTATTCCAAGTACAACATCCTCCCCTTTGCTTTTATGGGGAATAAGATGTGCCTCTATAAATAGATGTTTTCCCTTTAGATACATTTCATATTGAAAGTAGACATATTTTTTTTCATTAAAGCATTTTTGAACATTTTTTCTAAATTTTTCCCCTGCCTTTTTATTTATTTCATTCTTTTCATTCTTTGTTGCTTCTCCAATTTTTTTTCCTATTACTTCCCCAACAGTTTGAATATCATTATTGTAGGTATAGCGCAAAACTTCTCTGTAAGTATATTTTTTATCTATAATTAGTATAGCATCAGTTGTTGTTTCAAGAACATTTTCAATGATTTTTCTGAATTTCACCTCTTCTGTAATATCAATTAAGATAAAGATTAAATATATTTCATTACCAATTAATTTAAAGGTATAGGTAACTAAAAAAATTCTATCTCTCACATTTAGCGTCATTACCCCTCTATCAAATAGAAACTCCCTATTTGTTTTATATTTAATTGTGTTTATAATTTTTTGCTCTTTAAATAGGTAGATATCTTTTAAAGGTTTAAAAAAGTGACCTGAAGAAATGGAGTCTTTTTCATTTGCCTCTGGCAAAATTTTTTCTCCTTCACTGTTTACATAGCTTAGTTTAAACCTTTCAAATATCAAATTTTCAGGGGTTCCTGAATCTTTAAATATAAATACTGGATATGGAAATATGTCAAAGACATTTTTAAAATCTTCCTTTAGTTCTTTTATCTCAATATATTTATTTATAATTTTTTCTAAGGAATAAAAAATGTAAAGTGATAAAAAAAGAGAAAATAAAACAAAAATAATTGCATCATTTTTGTAATTATATGA
>JALULU010000094.1 GCA_027040585.1 Acidobacteriota bacterium
CAGGATTCTGTTCATCTTCAAATTTATCATATTTCCCATTGTTGGGTTCACACCCATCACAGCCTCCTATATCTTTCCATGTACCAGTCATGTCCATAAAAAATAGATCACATGGAAAATCATCATACCCATTTAAATATGTCCACTCATCCCAGCTATCATACATTTCAAAAACCACATATGGCAAATTTCCAACAAAAATTACCCCTTTAAGTGAGTTAAAAGAAAAATAGAAACTTTTAAAAAATTCCCTTAACTCTTCCGGTGAACCTGAAACATATTCAAAAACATCCAATGAATATCCTGATTTCTCAAGATCATTAAAATACAAATCCACATAATTGTTCAAATTTTCATAGAGATTATTTTCAAATATAAGCAAAACTCTATTGTTAGAACTCTCAAAGTCAAAGCTTTTGTAGAGTTCATTTAAAATCAGTCCCTCTTTATAATTATATACATAAATCTTTTTTTTATTAAATTTTGACTTCCATGTTGTAGGCTTTGGAGTTCTCTTATTGCTAAATATAAAAATTGAAAAACTCAAAAAAAGTGAGAGTAAAAGAAGAAAATTTCTTTTCATTTTTTTCCATTCTTAGTTATATCAAAAAAGAGGTTTTCATATTCATCTACAATTTTATTCCAGGTATAAAACTTTTTTACTCTTGATATAGCATTTTTCCTCATATATTCAAGTGAGGAATGACTATCAAGCACAAATTTCATCTTTTCAACTAATTTATCCATATTATTTTTCTTATAAAAAAGGGCACACCCCTTTGCAACCTCAAAATTTTCTACAGTTTTATTGGCAATTATTATATTTCCAACTGCCATATTTTCAATTAGTGCAGGATGTGTTCCCCCCACTTCTGTTGCCTGAATATAACAGAAACAGTTTGAAATAAGCTCTCTATAACCTTCTCCATAAATTCCACCAGTAAAAATCACATTTTCATTGGCAATTTTCTTAATTTTTTTAACATAATCTTTGTCGTATGGATTATCACCCACCATTACAAGTTTTTTAGATCTAATCCCTGAATTGACAAATGCCTTAACAACGAGTTCCGGGTTGTTTTCAGGTTCAAATCTACTTACGTAAAGATAGTACTCATCTTTCTTAAGATTAAATCTTTTTAGAATTTCACCAGGCTCAACCTTTTCAAAAGTAGCGCCATAAGAAATCATAACACTGTTCTTTTTATACTTTTTAAAATAATACTTCCTTATGCAATTAGCATCAGCTATTAAAACATGTGGAATAAATGTTGCAAGCCTTTCACACATTCTATAAAAAGTTTTTCCCAGAAAGCTCCATTTCTTCCTTTTTGCCTCAATGCCATCTACATTTAAAAGTGTCTTAGTACCAACAATTTTTAAAAAAGGTATAAAAACTACATTTGCACTGTTACAAAATAAAATTACATCATATCTATTCCACACTGCATGCATTGTAGATAGAAAAGAATGACTCAATGTATCAAGCCTTTTAGAAGCAAGAGAAGGCAAAACGACCAACCTAACTCCTTTAAAATTGTCGCCATTATAATTAAAAAACTTTTTCCTACAATAGACTGTAACATTATGCCCTCTCTCAACAAGTTTTGTAGAAAGCATCTCTGCAAAAACTTCGAATCCACCATAATTTGCGGGGATCCCCCTTGTACCCATTATAGCTATTTTAAGCTTTTTCATTCTCTAATTCCTCATTTTCAAAAAGAGAAAAGGGCATAGATACCAGAAAAACAAGCAAAATAAATACCTCACTATCCCCAAAATTGTATTCAAAAAACCCAGCCACTAAAAAAGTTATTAAAACAAAAAAGAGTGACTTTGAAAAAATAATAATATTACTACTTTTATGCTTTCTGAAAAAGATAAAAAAATAGTATAACAACATCATAAAAAAAATAATATAAAATATAAGTGCAGGAATTCCCCTTTCAGCTGCCATCTGTAAATAGTCATTATGCAGGTGCATGAAAAATCCAATTGGAAAATCTGGGTTTTTTAAATATTTACTCCCTTCTATTTTGACCATATTGATGCCAACCCCAAAAAATGGATGCTTTTCAATCATCTTAATACCCGCTTTCCACATTTCAATTCTCGCTTTATTCCCTGATTCCCTATAGTCTAAAATATGTTCTGCTCTATATTTAACAAAATGAGGAGAAATGAGGAAAAAAAGAGTAACAGTACCTATAAAAAACAACAAAAATTTAAATTTCCTTTTCATTAAAAAGTAAAAAATAAGGGAAATGGCCACAGCAATCCAATAACACCTGGTAAGTGAGAAAATTAGGGCGAAAAATCCTAAAATAACTGAAATTAAAATAAAATAATTTTTTGACCTGCTTTCAAAAAGATATATAACTAAAAATATAAGTGATAGAGAAAGTGTACCGCTAAAGGTCATTGGGTGATCTGAAAATCCCTTTATCCTGTGTAAAATTGGATTTGATGTTGTTAAAAATTGATAAATTGCATATATTGAAGACACGGAAAGAGAAAGTGCTAAAAAATTTACAAAAAAATTTATTTTTTTTTCTTTAAAATTTTTTAAGGTGCCAGGCAGAAAACATAATGCTAAAAGTATCCACACTTTTCTTAGTCCGTTAAATCCAACATAAATGTTTTCAGAAAAAATTACAGATAAAACACTCCAAAAAACAAAAAGAATTAACGGCAAATATGAAACGTGGTAAAAGATGGATCTCTTCTCTTTTATGTGCTCAACTATTGCAATAAAAATGCCAAGAGCAAGAAATATTTCGGAAAGGGCTATTGAGTTCAGGGAAAGTGCTGCCCCGACTGCCATCAAATAAAAGGATATATCCATCACTTTTTAAAAAACTCCCTGATGGCATCACAAACATATTCAACTTCTTCAATGTTTATCTCATTATAAAGGGGTAATGACAAAACCTCTTTTACAATCCTATCAGTTATGGGAAAATTTTTATCATCCAAAAAAGGTCTTTGTCTATAAAGTGGAACTGGATAGTATACACCACAACCAATTCCCTTCGAATTTAAAAATCTAACCAGTTCATCTCTATATTTTGTTCTAATTGTGTATAAATGAAAAACACCTTTTTTATACTTAAAATTTTTTGGCAATTTTATATCACCGACATCTCTTAGGTGTTCACTATAAACCTCAGCCATTTTAGCCCTATGGTTATTATAACTTTCAAGATTTTTTAACTTCTCGTTTAAAATTGCCGCCTGTATTCCATCAAGCCTGCTGTTATATCCCAGAAATTCATGTTCATATCTTTTTTTCTGCCCATGATTTTTAAGCAGATTTAAATAATCTGCCACCTCATCACTATCTGTTACAATTGCGCCACCATCACCAAAACTATTTAAATTTTTTGTGGGATAAAAACTAAATACCCCAACATCCCCAATTCCACCAACTTTTTTATCTTTGTAAATTGCACCATGTGCCTGGCACGCATCCTCCAAAACCCACAAATTATATTTCCCCGCAATTTCAAGGATTTTATCCATCTCAGCTGGCATGCCATAAATATGAACGGGCAAAATTCCCGCTGTTTCATCGTCAATCAAATCCTCAATTAAATTGAGGTCAATGTTATAGTCTTCTTCTGAAA
>JALULU010000095.1 GCA_027040585.1 Acidobacteriota bacterium
TATATTTCTTACATATCTTCTTTCAGCATTTTTTTATATTCATAGTTTTCTATCTCAAAAGGATGACAAAAAAAGATGGGGTAGGTATTTTTTTCTAATAGGCTTTTCTGCACATTTTATTTTTGAAATAATTATTATCCAAAAAATAGGATATATTCCCTTTTCGAGTGGGACAAGCGCTTTAGCATTTAGCGGATTTCTGGTGGGTCTGGCATATCTATTAATGACCATATTTTCTAAAAGTGATGCATTTTCCTTTTTGGTTGTTCCTTTCATACTTTTTTCACAATTACTATACACCTTTTCAAATAGTGACTATGGGCCTTTGAAGGGAATTTTTGCTTCAAAATGGTTTCAAATTCATGTGTCCTTTGCACTGCTATCTTTTTCTTCCTTCCTTTTTGGCTTTATAAGTGCTGCATTATACCTTATGCTTTATAGAGATTTATCTAAAAAGAAGTTTGGAAAATTTTATTTTGGTCTTAATTCTTTAGGGGAGTTAAGTAAAAATTTATTTTTCTCAAATGTTTTTGGTTTAATATTTCTTATTTTTGCAATATATACAGGTCATAGATGGTTAAATGAAATAAATACCATTTTAAAAGGTATAAATACAAGAATTTATGCTTCTTATTTTACATTTATTATTTATTTAATTATCCTTTTTTTAAAAATGTCAAAAAAATTGGGTGGGAAAAAATTTTCCATGTTTTCTATTCTGGGATTTGTCTTAATGGTAATTGCTTTTGCTTTTGGAGGGAAATAATAGGTGGATATTGATAAAATATTTTCTGTAATTTTTACATATAAAAAGGCTCCTATAGAGTATAGGGAAAAAATTTCCATACATAAAGATGAATTACCTTTAGTCTTAAATGAATTTAAAAATAAAAACTTTATAGAAGAAATATTTATTTTGTCTACATGTAATAGAACTGAGTTTTATTTTGTATCTTCAGAAGAAGAAAAATGTGTCAATTTTCTCAAGAAATATGTTGAGACAAAGGTAAATGAAAAAATGTCTTATTTTGATGTACTTTCTGGTGAAGAGATGGTAATCCATATTTTTGAGGTGGCAGGGGGGCTTGATTCCATGATTCTTGGGGAACCACAAATACTTGGACAGGTTAAGGAAGCTTATAATGTTTCACTAAAACAAAAATCAGTTGGTATAGTTTTAAATCAACTATTACAAAAGGCAATAAGGTGTGGAAAAAGGGTTAGAAATGAAACTGAAATAGGGTTTGGGGCTGTATCTGTAAGTTTTGCAGTTGTTGAACTTGCTAAAAAAGTTTTTGGAAATCTTTCTGGAAAGAATGCCACCATTATAGGTGTTGGAGAGATGGGGAAACTCTGTGCAAATCACCTTGTGGAAAATGGAATTGAAAAACTTTTTCTCTGTAATAGAACGTATGAAAAAGCCGTAGATTTTGTTAGAGAACTTGGCAGAGGCGAGGTTGTTTCATTTGATAATTTGTGGGATGCCATTTCAAAATCACATATAATAATATCTTCTACCTCAGCTGAGAAATATATCATTACGTATAATGAGTTTAAGAAAAATTTTACAAAAAAATATCCTGAAGTATTTATTGCTGATATTGCCATACCAAGAGATATAGATCCTGAAATTGGAAAAATAGATGGGTTATTTCTTTTTGATATAGACGATTTAAAAGGTGTAATTCAAAAAAATATTGAAAAGAGAAAAAGAGAGGCTAAGAAGGCAGGTGAGATAATATTTCAAGAGGTAGGGAAATTTATTTCATGGATAAGGGGACTTGAAGTAAAAGATATTGTGATTTCACTTCGTAATAAAATGTTGTCAATAAAAGAGGAAGAACTAAAAAAATATCACTTTAAGAGTGAGGATGAGAAATTAATTGCTGAAAAGATTGCCCATAACCTGACAAATAAATTTTTACATTTTCCACTTTCATATTTAAAAAAGGTCCCATATGAAGATATGGCGATTTATTCTGAAATTTTAAAAAGTATCTTTAGATTGGAGGAAGAAATTGAAAAAGAAGGTGATTGTAGGGACAAGGGGAAGTAAACTTGCACTAACCCAGACAAAAATGGTTGTTGAAAGCTTGAAAAAACTTTTTCCTGATTTGTCCTTTGAAATAAAAATTATTAAGACAAGTGGAGATTTATTTAAAAAATCTCTTAAGGATGCCCCGGAAAGAGGGTTATTTACTAAGGAAATAGAGAGAGCACTATTTGAATTTGAAATAGATATGGCAGTTCATTCTTTTAAAGATATGGAAGTGGAAGAACTAAAAGGGCTAACCATTGGGGCTATTCCTGAAAGGGAGGATGTTAGGGATGTTTTAATAACAAGGGATGGAAGAGCATTTGATGAAGTTAAAGAGGGCGCAGTTATTGGCACTGGATCCCCTCGTAGAATAAGTCAGCTTGAAAAGTTTGGATTTAAATTTAAAGATATAAGAGGAAATGTTGATACAAGGTTAAAAAAATTAAATGAAGGTGAATATGACGGCATTGTTCTTGCACTTTCCGGTTTAAAAAGGCTTGGTATGAATCATTTTGAGAAATTTGCCTTACCTGTTAATGTTTTGGTACCTTCCCCGGGACAGGGAGCTCTTGCGATTGAAATAAGGGAAGAAGATACTTTTTTAAGTGGTTTGCTATCTAAGGTAAATCATAGAGAGAGTGAAATTGGAGCAAAATTTGAAAAATTATTTTTAAAGGAAATGGGAGGGGGGTGTCATCTTCCTATTGGTGCTTATTGTGAAGTAAATCTAAAAAATGATACCCTTAAATTTCTGGCATTTTTTGAGGAAAGAAGAGTAAAATATAAATCTACTGTATTCTTAGAATATTTTGAGAATTTGACATTTGATAAGGTATTCTCAGAGGTTATGAAAAACAGAGAGGTAATTTTATGAAGAGAAAATTGTTTTTTATTTTTTTATTTTTTTTACTTACTTTATTTGTTTTTCCTAAGAATAAAGTGAAATTTAAATGTTCCAAATTGGGAAATATGGATTTTTCAAAATATAAGAAATTTCTGAAAAGTGGGATTAAAATTTTAGATTTTATGCCCGGGGGCAAAATTAATATTAGTCTTTTATATCCTGGTAGTATAAAAATTAAGGGATGGAAGAAACCTAAGCTTGAAGTTAAGTATTTAATAACATCTTATGGTAAAACTGAAAAAATTGCAGAGGAGAATATAGAAAAAATTTATCCGAGAATAGCAGTTGGCGATTTTGATGGTTTAATTGAGACTGTGGAATCAGGTAATGGAGTTATTGGGAGGGTTGACTATGTAATTTGTATTCCAAAATTTAGAACTGATTTAAAAATTGATGTGTCAGATGGCTTTGTGGATATAACAGATGTAAATGGATGGATAGAGATAACTGATTGCAAAGGCTATTTAAAATTCAAAAATTTAAGAGGTTATGTTTCTGCAGCTACAAAAAAAGGTGATATTCTTGCCATATTAAATGGAAACAGGTGGGAAGGATTGACATTTTCGGCAAGAACTTTTGATGGGGATGCAACTATTTTTATGCCGGTGAAATATGATGTAGATTTGACATTAATATCCCTAAAAGGAAAGATTAACGTCGATTATCCTCCGATGGTTGTGGATGGAGAAGAGTATAAACTTATACCCACAAAAAAGAAAGGTGGAGAGGGCTTAACTCAAACACTTGGCGAGGGTGGTCCACCTGTTATGATTCAATCTGATGTGGGAAATATAAGTTTAAGGCAATATGATCCAAAATTGGAATATGTTGAAGATAAATAGGGAAGGTGGTAAAAAATGAGAAAAAAAATAACTTTGGATGGAAGCAATTTAAGTATAGAAAATCTATATAGAATCGCCATTGGTGAAAGCCCTGTGTCTTTGAGTCGTAGTGCATTAAAAAAAGTAGAGAAGACAAGAAAATTTATTGAAGAATTTATCCAAAAGGACATTCCCATTTATGGTGTTACAACAGGATTTGGAAAACTAAGCAATAAAAAAATAGATATGGATTCTCTTGGCGAACTTCAAAAAAATCTTGTGAGGTCTCATGCGGCAGGTGTTGGAGATCCTTTTAGTGAAGAAGAAGTAAGAGCTGCGATGGCTGTAAGGATAAATGTATTATTAAAAGGCTTTTCCGGTGTAAGACCCATTGTAATTGAAACACTTGCTGAAATGTTAAATAGAGGTGTTATCCCCTATATACCTGAAAAGGGATCTGTTGGAGCAAGTGGCGATCTGGCTCCTTCAGCACACCTTTCCCTTGTGTTAATTGGGGAGGGAAAAGCATTTTATAGAGGTGAGTTATTAGATGGAAAGAAGGCTCTGGATGAAGCGGGTATAAAGCCTTTAGATCTTGAAGCGAAGGAGGGGCTTGCACTTTTAAACGGAACTCAATTTATGGCAGGAATAGGTTCATATTATCTTTTTGAAATTTCAAACCTTTTTAGAGTTGCAAATATTACTGCAGCCCTTTCAAATGACGTATTGCTTGGAACAGATAAACACTTTGATAAAAAAATTCAAGGTGTTAGGCCCCATAGGGGACAGTCGCTTGTGGCAGCAACCATTTTGAAGTATTTAAATGAGAGTGAACTTAGAAAATCACATATAAATTGTGATAGGGTTCAGGATGCCTATGCTTTAAGATGTATTCCCCAGGTATATGGTGCTGTGTTTGATACTAAAGAATACGCAAAATCTGTATTTGAAATTGAAATAAATTCAGCTACAGATAATCCATTAATTTTCCCGGAAGCTGGAGAAGTAATTTCTGGCGGAAATTTTCACGGTGAACCTGTTGCTTTTGTGCTTGATTTTCTATCCATTGCCTTAAGTGGGATGGGTGCAATGATTGAAAGGCGAATTGAAAGAATGGTAAATCCAGATTTAAGTGAGGGTCTGCCTCCATTTTTAGTGAAAAATCCAGGATTAAACTCTGGATTTATGATTGCACATGTGACAGCTGCAGCACTTGTAAATCAAAATAAAATATATTCTCATCCATCTTCTGTTGATTCTATACCCACAAGTGCAAACAAAGAAGATCACCTGAGTATGGGAATGAATGGGCTTTTAAAACTAAGGGAAATCTTCAAAAATTTGAAATATCTTGTGGCCATAGAACTCCTTGCAGGGTGTCAGGCACTTGATTTTAGAAGACCTTATAAGACTTCTCCTTTTTTAGAGGATATTTATGCAAAGGTGAGAGAAACTGTACCTTTTATGGAAAAAGACAGAAACATTAGCGAGGATATTTTGAAAGTTATGAACTTAATAGATGAGAGGGTAATCTAAATGTGGGAGATATGTGTGGAAGATGATTTTTCTTCAGCCCATCAATTAATTGGGTATGAAGGTAAATGTGAAAAATTACATGGTCACAATTGGAGAGTTATCTTGTGTGTCAAGTGTTTAAAAACCAATGAGATTGGCATTGGGATGGATTTTAAAAAACTTAAAATAATTTTAAAAAATATTTTAAATGAATTGGACCATAAAGTATTAAATGAAATTGGCTTTTTTAAGGAAGGGAATAATCCATCTGCGGAAAATATTGCCTATTACATTTTTAATAAAGCAGCTGAATTGATAAAAGATAAAAATACTATTATTAAAAGTGTTACAGTATATGAGACGCCAATAACATATGTTAAATATGAAGGATAAAAAATATAAAAAAGGACTTGTGTTGGTAAGCGGTGGTATGGATAGTGCTGTATGTGCTTCCATAGCCAATGTTGATTGCAATGACCTCTTCTTTTTGCATATTGACTATGGTCAGAGAACTGAAAGAAAAGAGAGGGAATGTTTTTTGAACCTTTGTAAATTTTTTGGCGTTATGGAATATAAGATTTTAAGAATGGAACACTTTAAAATTTTTGGTGGGTCTTCACTTGTGGATAGAACTATTGAGGTTGAAAAGGGAGATGTGGACAGAAAGGATATACCCACTTCTTATGTTCCATTTAGGAATGGAAATTTTTTGAGTATTGCTACCTCTATAGCAGAGGTACTTAAATGCGACGCCATTTATATCGGAGCTGTGTATGAAGACAGCTCAGGATATCCAGATTGTCGGCCTGAATTTTATAAAGCTTTTCAAAGAGTTGTTGAGGTAGGTACGAAGCCAGAAACGAAAATTAAAATTGAAACACCTGTGATTTATATGAAAAAAAGTGAAATTGTAAAAAAGGGCTTTTCACTTGGTACACCTTTTCAATATACCTGGTCTTGTTATAAAAATGAAACCGTCGCATGTGGTGAATGTGATAGTTGCCTTTTGAGATTAAGAGCCTTTAAAGAGGCCGGTATGGATGATCCAATACCTTATAAAAGTGGAGGTTTTTAAATGAGGAGATTTTTTTTGTTAACTATTTCTTTTTTGCTTTCATCAATATTAGTTTTTGGTTCTTTCTTTTACTTACTTGATATAAAAGTTACCGATAATTCTTCTGGACAACCTATTTCAGATGTTTTAGTTAAGCTGAAAGACCTTGAGAAGGGAAGGTCTTTTAAAGGCAAGACAGATAAAGATGGTAAAGTTTCATTTAGAATACCTGTTGGTGAATATCTATTAGTTCTTGAGAAAAATGGTTATAGGCCAATTGAAATTCCACATTATTATACTAAATCTACAAAAGATGAGGAAAAACTTGAGTTTAAAATGGAAAAAGGAAGTGGAATTGTTTTTTCTGAACTTACAAAAAAGCAAATTGAAGAACTGAAGAAAAAACAGGCTGAATATGAAAAGTTTAAAAAATTAAAGGGAAAAATAAAGGAATTGTTTAATGAAGGTGTGAAATTAAAAAAAGAGGGAAAATATGATCTTGCAATAGGGAAATTTAACGAAGCCCTTAAACTAAATGCAAAACAACCAAATATATTAGAACACCTTGCAGATACTTACTTTTTAAAAGGAGATTACAACAATTCTATAAAGTTTTATGAAAAGGCAATTGCAATAGCGCCAGATAGTAGCGAACTTCACACTAATTTAGGAAATGTGTATTTTAAAATGGGAAATACTGCAAAGGCCAAAGAAGAGTTTGAAACTGCAATAAGTAAAGATCCTTCAAAGGGTGATGTGGGATATTATAATCTTGGTGTTTTATTTTTGAATAAAGGTGATACAAAGAGTGCAGCAGGTTATTTTGAAAAATCAATAATGGTAAATAAAAAATATGCAAAACCTTACTATCAACTTGGAATGTGTGAGATAAATAGTGGTAATTACAAAAGGGCAAAAAAATTGCTTGAGACATATTTAAAACTTGCACCAAATGGAAATTATGCAAATCAGGTTAAACAGATTTTACCTGAGATTGAAAAATTGATGGGTCCTTCTAAAAAATAATTTTGTTATTAATAATCGCTAATTTACTTTTTAGAAGAAATATTATATATTAATCTATTATGCAGACTGAGGTTTCGCAGCAGAGAAATTTTGAGGATTATATTTTAATCCTTAAAAAAAACAGGAGATTAGTATTTTTAGTTTTACTTCTTTTTATATTTTCTGCAATTATATATAACAATACTGTAACTCCCAGATATCAGGCAAAAATAAGGATAGAGATTAAAACTTCCCCCATGACAAATCTCTTTTATGGAAATTATTGGTTTGATTATTTTAGTAAAGAGAGGGAATTTAACTCCCATACAAAAATGCTTAAAAGTTATGTGATTGCCAAAAAAGTATGTGAGAGAATAAAAATAGATGAGATTATAAAGAAAGAAAAAAGAAAAAAGAGTTTTTTATTTTATCGAAAGAGTGTAAAAAGAAAAAGTTTTAACAAAGGTGGAATTACTGATTCGGCCATATTTAGAGTTGTGGGGGATATAACTGTAAAACAGGTTCCTGATACAAATTTAGTAGATATATATGTTACAGATTCTAATCCGGAGATATGTTACAAGGTAGCTTCTGTTATTCCTGATATTTATCAAGAAGAACTCTCTCAAATGAAGTTAAAAGAGGTAAAAAAGACAATCTCTGTATTAACTAAACAGTTAATTTCAATTAAGGAACAATTGAGTAGATCAGAAGAAAAGTATCTTAATTTTCTTGAGAAGACACAAAAGCCCTTTACTCAAAATAATGCTTCAATAAGTCTTGATAGACTTTCTGAGTTAAAGGTTGAACTCACCAGACAAAAAATTGAAAAGGTTTCTGTTGTAAACAAATTAAATTATTTAAAAAAAATAGAGAATGAAAATATAAATCTTTTGATAAATGAACCGATTTTAAGTGAAGATAAGGAAACATCCCTTTTGAGAAGCAAGTTATTTAATTTAAAGATGCAATTAGAAGAACTAAAGAGTAAATATAGGGAGAAACACCCGCTTGTAGTTAGTAAAAAGAATGAGATTAAAGACCTTGAAAATTCTTTAAAGCAGAGGATAAAAACTCTTATTAAATCAAAGGAAAATAAATTAAAAATATTGGATGCTAAAATTAGTGAGCTTTCAAAAATTATAAGACAAAATGAGACTGTTGCTGTTCAGAACTCTTCGCTTGAACTTCAGTATAAAAATATAAAGAATGAACTTGAATCAAATAAGGCACTATATGAAGCAATTCTAAATAAAATAAAAACTCTTGATATAACAAAGACTTTTAAAGAGAACTACATATTCAAACTAAACATTCCACAGTATCCACACCATCCAATTTATCCAAACAAGGTTCTAAATATAGTGCTTTCACTGTTTATGGGATTAATCTTTGGGGTTTCTGCTGTTTTTTTAATTGAGTTTTCAAGAACTACATTTATTTCTCCAGAAGAAGTGGAAGAGGAGTTAAGATTTCCTGTTCTTTCTTCTTTTCCTGAATTGTCCGATAAAGCAAATGAAAAAGACAGTTTTATTCTAAAAGAACGCTTTAAGATGTTAAAGGCTGAAATATTGTTGAAATTTAAGTCAGAAAAATTTTTGCTGCTTATAACAAGTACTCTTCCGCAGGAAGGTAAGAGTTTTCTATCTCTTAACCTTTCTAAATCTTTTGCAGCTGAAAATAAAAAAGTTCTTTTGATAAATCTGGACCTAAGGCGACCTCTTTTAAACAAATTTTTTAAATCCCCACAAGAGGGGATATCTGACCTTTTAGTGAACCCACAGAAATCTATTCCTGAAAGTGGTAATTTATCTGATTACCCACTATCTGATATTTTATATCTCATCTATGTAAATAAAAAGAGTGGTATTTTAAGAATAAATGCAGGGGGAGAGCATTTTAAAATACATTTGCTTGACGGTGTAGTTGTACTTGTAAGTTCAAGTAAAAAAGAAGAAAACCTTATGCTTGGAAATTTACTTATAAATTTAGCTAATATGAAAAAAGATATAGTTGACAGAGGGATTGAAGCGTCGAAAAATTCAGGGGAAAGGTTGGGTGAATATTTATATAATTCTGGACTAATTTCAGATGAGAAAATTGCAAATGTGCTTTCTCATCAATTTCAGACAATTATTACAAGAATTTTTAGAAGTAAAGAGGCTGAATTTTCATTTTCTGAAGAGTATCCGGGATTTTTTAATCCACGAATTACTGAGAAACTTGAAGAAAATATGTCGCTATTTTTTGAGTTTCACGATAGGGATAAAGATTTTGATGGATTTTTGAAGAGGCTTAATATATATAAAACTGAAAATGATAATCTCTATTTCTTGCCTTCAGGAAATGTTAAATTAAATCCAAATGAAATGTTGGTATCAGAGAAGATAAAGGACCTTTTTGAACTCTTTAAAAAACACTTTGACATTATAATTGTGGATTCCCCACCTGCAGGTATTGTCGCTGAATCCAGTTTACTTTTACCATATGCTGATGGGATAGTTTATTTAATAAAATATAAATCTACAAAGAAAAAATTAGCAAAAATGTCTATTGGTAAAATAGAAAATAATGGGGGCAAGATATTGGGTTTCATATTGAATTTTGTGAATGTAAAAAAGGAAAAATATTCTCTTAACTATCCTTATTATAAATACAAATATAGGTATGATGAAAAAGATTAAAGTCTTTTTGGTGAGTTTATTGGGGTGGAGTGTAGGGATTATCTGTACATCTATCCTTGTTTGCCTTGCATCTTTGTCATTGCTAATAGATCCTTTTAAAAGACGTTATATTTCTAAGATTAAAAGAGTTTGGGGAAAAATTATAACTAAGATAGGTGTTAAAGAATTAATTGTTATTGGAGGGGAAAAAATAAAGGATTTAAAAGGAACAATTTTTGTTTCTAACCACCAGTCAGTTTTTGACATATATATAATTTCTGCACTTACTCATCCTGAAACCACTTTTCTTTCTAAAAAAGAAGTTTTTTATGTTCCTTTTTTTGGAATATTAATGAAATTACAAGGGTGCGTGTTTATAGATAGGAGAAACTCGGAAAGGGCTAAACAGAGTTTAAAAGAGGTTGTGGATAAATTAAAAAAAGGGATGAATTTTATAATTTATCCTGAGGGGACAAGGTCAAAAGATGGTAAACTTCAACCTTTTAAACCTGGAATTTTAAAAATTATAAATGAATTGGAAGAAAAAACCTCAATTGTGCCTGTTACAATTATTGGTAGTCGTAAAATTATGAAAAAGGGAAGTTTCTTATTAAATCGAGGTAAGGTTGTGGTTGTTTTCTCTGATAAATTTCCTCCACCGAAAGGAAAAATGACTTTTGAAGAAGGAGATAAATATTTGGAGAAATTAAGAAACGTGATTCTTAATAATTTAAATAAATATGCTGAATATAATTAATTTTTTTAGCGCCAGTCACCATAACAATTCCCAGCAAGTATTGTATTAATACCTGTTTATTACATTATTTTTGATAATTTTCTTGACAAAGTTAGTTTTAACTAATATATTTTTAGTTAACTTACTTTTTGAGGTGAATGATGACTTTATCTCAAAGTCTTGAAGATTACCTTGAGAAAACATATAAAATAATTGAAAAACAAAAGGTTGCAAGGGTTAAGGATATTGCGGCTCAAATGAATGTAAAAAAGTCTTCTGTTGTTGGGGCGCTTAAAAAACTTGAGGAGATGGGTTTTATTAAAAAAGAAAGGTATGGTTATATTGAGCTTACTCGAAAGGGAGTGAAAACAGCAAGGGAAATCTTTGAAAAACACAGGGCAATTTTAGATTTTTTAACAAAAGTTCTGGGTGTTCCTGAAAAAATTGCATTGGAGGATGCATGTAATTTTGAGCACTATATCAGTAAAGAGACCTATGAAAGAATGACAAAATTTGTAGATTTTTTACAGAACTGCGAATGTGGTACGCCTATTTTTTTAAAGAATTTTGAGGCTTTTCTTAAAAATGGTAAGGTGAACCACTGTATTACTGATGAAATTTTGAAGGAAAAAGAAAATGGAACTCTATTTAAATTATCCGATATAAAACCTGGTGAAAAATGTGTTGTTAAGTTTGTATTGAAATCTCCATTTAGAAAAAAATTGTTAGACCTCGGGGTTATAAGTGGTGCAGAAATAGGTGTTGAAAAAGTTGCACCATTTAAAGGCCCAATGTATTTAAGTGTTAAGGATTATTTTTTGACATTGAGACAGGAAGAGGCTGAGACTATACTTGTTGAGAAGATAAATGGAAAATAGGTGGGAGAAAATGTCTGAGTACTCTGTTGCACTTTGTGGAAACCCAAATTCAGGAAAAACTACGATCTTTAATAGTTTAACTGGATTAAATCAATATGTTGGGAATTGGCCCGGTGTAACTGTTGAAAAAAAGGAAGGCTTTTTTAAGTGTGATGAAAATGAAATAAAGGTTGTTGATCTCCCTGGTATATACTCACTTTCTGCGAATTCTTTAGATGAAAAAATAGCAAGAGAACATCTTTTAGCAGGTGAGAGTAATCTTGTTGTAGATATTGTAGATGGGGGTGTACTTGAGAGAAATTTATACCTTTTTACACAACTGCTTGAGATGGATTTAAACCTCATCCTCAATATAAATATGATTGATGAAGTAGAAAAAAAAGGTCTTAAGATAAATACAAAAAAACTTTCAAATATGCTTAGAGTCCCTGTTATTGAAACTGCTGCCAGTAGAAATTTTGGTATGGAGATTCTAAAGAAAAATATTTGTAAAAATTTGGATAGAAAAAAGAAGCCTCTTGAAATTTATTATGGTGAAATCCTTGAAAATTCTATTAAATCTCTTTCGGAATTTCTTAAAGGGTACAATGTAAAATATTTAAATGCCCCCACAAGGTGGATAGCCATAAAATTGTTTGAAAAAGATATGGAAATTTTTTCTTACATATCAAAAAACTATCCTGAAATTAATTTAGAGAAAAAATTGCTTGAACTATCTTCAAAAGCTGAAGAATACCTTGGAGAGGAACTTGACGTTTACATAGTTGAAAGAAGATATGGTTTCATTGAAGGTATTGTTAAAGATTGTGTTTACAATAAAACAGATGTTGACAGGAAAGTCACTTTTTCTGAAAAAATTGACAAGTTTATTTTAAATAAGTATTTAGGGGTACCGCTTTTTTTTATAATTATGGCAATTGTTTTTCAGCTTATATTTACAATTGGAAATCCAGTTTCAGATTTTATAAATTCAACTTTCAGTAATTTTGGGGAATTTGTTACCAAAACTTTTTTTAAAACGCATCCCATTTTTTCCTCTTTTTTTAAAGAAGGAATAATTGGTGGTGTCGGTTCAGTCCTTGTTTTTCTGCCAAACATTTTTATTCTTTTTTTCTTATTAACATTTTTAGAGCAATCGGGTTATATGAGCCGAGCTGCCTTTATTATGGATAAATTTATGCACAAACTTGGCCTTCATGGAAAATCCTTTATACCAATGATACTTGGATTTGGATGTAATATTACAGGGATTATGGCGGCAAGGACTCTTCAATCGAGGAAAGATAGGGTACTTACAATAGTTATAAATCCCCTTATCTCCTGTTCAGCAAGGCTTACTGTTTATACTCTATTTGCAGGGGTTTTTTTCATACACTATCAGGGACTTGTAGTTTTTTCACTCTATTTTATCGGGATAATTTTAGCAGTTCTTGTGGCAAGATTTTTTAAATCCCTTTTCTTTAAAGAGGAATTTGCTCCTCTGATAATGGAATTGCCTCCCTATAGGCTTCCAAATATGAAGGGTGTTTTTTTGATAAGTTATAAAAGGAGTGCCCTCTTTGTTAAAAAAGCTGGTACGGTGATTTTATCAGGAGTTATT
>JALULU010000096.1 GCA_027040585.1 Acidobacteriota bacterium
CAAATCTCAAATACTCATCAAGCCCTTTTAGTACCCCATAAAAATTTGAGAGTAAATCCCTTATCTCCTCTGCAAACTCGGGCTTTTCAATGTTATCAAGTATTGGCTTGTCATATTCATCTATTAAAACAACAACCGGTCTCTGGTACTTTTCATAGGCCTTTTTGATTAACTCATTAAAACAGTTAACAAACCCCTTTTCCTTACATTTGACCCCAAATGTTTCTTCATGTTCCCTTAAAACCGCCTCAACCCTATCTATAAAATTCTCCTGTGAATTAAAAAGTCCTATTGAAAAATCTATCCTTATCACTGGAAATTTCTCTTCCCAATTCCATTTATCGTAAATGTAAAGTCCTTTAAAAAGTTCTTTATTCCCTTCAAAAATATGTTTTAGTGTATCAACTGTTAAGGTCTTTCCAAATCTCCTTGGACGGGAGAGGAAAAAATATCTTCCACTATCTATTAACTGAAAGATTTTTTCTGTTTTATCCACATATAAAAAACCTTCATTTATTATGTTTTTTAAACTGTTTAATCCAATTGGTAATTTTTTCATAATTCTTTTCCTTAAAATTCCTTTTATAAAGATATTTTACAGGAAATTGAACACTTATGCAAACACAATTCAGAATGTAGCACAGACATGAATGTAGCACAGACACGAATGTAGCACAGACATTCTTGTCTGTGTCTGAATTTTGTCTGTGTATTAATTTTGTCTGGGTATGAATCATGTGTCAGAATCACAGGCAGGAATGCCTGTGTTACACTACTGGCACAGGCAGAAAATTTGATTGTAGCACAGACATTCCTGTCTGTGTCTGAATCACAGGAACGATTGTAATACAGACATTCTTGTCTGTGTATGAATTTTTGGCGGGGACAGGCCTGGATGGGTTGGGTGGGGTGAAAAAAGCAAGGGGGAAATTCCCCCCATTTCGGTTAATTTTTAGTTTTGTTCATTTTGGAGAGTTAAAGAGTTTAGGTTAAAGGTGGTGGCGATTTTAACCATTTGTCGTCTAAGTCCCATAAAATCCCTCTTTAATTAAATATTGTAATATCATCTCCTCTCCCACTTCCATCTATATTGATATTCCAATCATAAAAGATATGTTTGTACAATTTCTTCTCTTCATTGTAAATCTTAATATAAGCACTAACAGTTATATAGTTATCCTTATCATCAGGATCCACAACATCAACCGCAATATCCTCCACCTTCCAACCCTTGGGAATCACAAGTTCTCTTTCAAATGGGACTAAGGGACTGCCTGGTATTGGTGTTAAATCGCGCATGACTTGATCCCCTGCATTCCACATTCTATATGTGGATATTAAATGAACATGTGTTTCATTAGTATCTGGATCAACCCATTTCATGACTAACATATACATACCCCCTGCCTCACTATCTGCTGATTTTATTAAAGGCGAATACGTTGTTTGAGTAGCTTGACCATCATCATCTAAACCTTGTTCAGGAGGTGCTCTAAAACCCGAATCTTCTTGTTTAAACCAATAAACCTCAAATTGGTTCCTTGTTTCTTCATTGCTTAACGATCTGTAAAACTTCTCTATCCATTTTTTATCCTTTAACATCTGCTTTGCCGCTTTATAGGGCTCAGAATCTTCTGTAAATAATTCTAATGCGGTATTCACTATACTTTTATCGTAAGTTTTATCAAATATAACATTACTTGCAGATGGACTTGCAGAGCATTGTATCGCTACCCTATTAGGTTCAAATATAAATACAAGTTGTCCATATTTTATCATGGTTGTTTTCATTTTCCCCGTTGCTATATAATCCTTTGCATTCTCTTTTAACAGATCAAAATTCAATTTAGCACCATGCAATTGATTGTTTAAACTAAATCCTCCTGCATTAACAAAATTGTGGGCAAAATTGTAAATTATTGCCTTATCAAATTTTTCTCCACCTTCCACATCTTCACAGACCTTCTTTGCGTAAAATCCATAGCCGAGGATTAAAATCGCCCTCTTAAAATCGTCCAAATTCTTTACATCTATCCTGTGAATTTTCCCCTTCTCCCTATATGCAACGTATGGGGCGTTTTCCAAAATCTTTTTAAAAAGTCCCCTGTTGTACTTCCCAATACTTTCAAAAAGTTTTGAAAGATAACCTATGTAGGCTTTAAATACCCTGTCCTTGTTTCCTAAAAGCTTTGAAAGTTCTATCTTATTCCAATTCTCACCTTCAAAAGGAGCATAACCTGAACTTATTGGAGAACGTTTTTCAAAATTCACCACTCTCTTCAAATTATCTTCATTAATTGTTAAAACGTAATGTGAATCTGCTTCTTCAACTCCCAAACCTAATCGTTCTATTAAATCTCTATGCAATTGATCATAATGTTCATCAGGAACAAGCGCGCTGCCATACGTTTGTCCATCTAATAAAACCTCTCCACTTTCCCTTATCTTCTGCGCGTATGCTTCTAACCTCTCTACATATGCCTTAACATTCTCACTCATTTCAGGTGTATAAACAACCTTAATCTCTCCTGGAATATCCACCTCTTTTATTCCTCCATCATCTGTTCTAACTCTCCATGTTGTGCCCTTTTCTACATTTAGATAGAAGGGATCCTTCTTTTTCCCATTTAAGTAGTCCTCATCCAATTTCATGTAGGCGTAGTTTCCGCCATCAAGCATTGGATTTTGAGAATTTTCTAAAATCGCAAAGGAAACACCCTCAACAAAGGAACCGTTTTTAATAGCTTCCCTTACCCTGTTTGCATTGTAGGCAAATTTACCCTCATATACACCTACTCCGTTCATAAAATAATATGGGGGTTCAAGATATGGATCGAGAATAACATTACCGGTAAGTTTTGTATAATTCTTCCCAAAAAGATATTCATTAATAGATGGCGTATACTTATTTATAGTCCCAAAAACAAAAACCCCACAAAGTAACACCAAAATCAGAAGAAAAATTATTCTCTTCATAACCTACACCCCAAAAAAAGTTTTCAAGGATATTATAGCATGAAATTTTTGGGGAGGGGGAAAATAATAATTTTGAAAGTATTTCCCAAAGTTGGTTTTAACCCTAATTAATTGTCTTTTAAAACCATTTCTTTTATAATATCCCTTAGAATTTTTTTGGAGTTTTAATGGCTATAGATTGCAGGGAGTGTGCCCACTGGTTTGACTGTTTTTTGGATGAAAAGGATAAAAGGTGCAAAGATAAAGGTGAAAAATTTTATGGGTGTGATATCTTTGGATATATTTCAGATTTTGACAGTAAAGAGGATTGTGAGCATTTTAAAAAAAGGGAAGAGCTATTTGCAATTTGTAAAAAGTGTGGAATGACAGTTCCACGAAGATGTATTTTGATGGGGGAGTGTAATTACTGCGTTAATTCTGAGATGTACTGCCTTGAGAATTGTAGTGGTGGTGAACTTAAAAAATACTGCACCTACTACGTAAAACTTTCAACCGAAGGGAAAGAAATAACTGATGGCAAAAATGTCTACACAGTTAGACCTGAAAATTATGATGTTGATAGAAATATTGAGGCGAATAAGAATAAACTTAGCA